>SLOP01000033.1 GCA_007132465.1 Candidatus Izemoplasma sp. | reverse complement strand
GGGCAGTAATTGACGTCGGTTTTGCTGCGGTAGGCAAGGCCGTGTTCGAACAGCTTCAAAAAAATCCACTGCGTCCATCGGTAGTATGCGGGGTCGGTGGTGTCGACGACGCGATCGAAATCAAAACTGAACCCAACGTCTTTGAGTTGTTTGGTGAAGATTTTGATGTTGCGATCGGTCACCACGCGAGGATGAATTTTCGCTTGCATGGCGTAGTTTTCAGTCGGCAGACCAAACGCGTCAAAACCGATTGGAAACAACACGTTATGTCCTTCCATGCGACGTTTTCGTGCGATGATTTCTAAACTTGTGTAAGCGCGGATGTGCCCCACGTGCATGCCGGTGCCCGAGGGATAAGGAAACTCCACCAGCGCATAGTATTTGGGTTTGTTGTCAAAATCTTTGGCGGCAAACAGGTTGTTGTCGTACCACCGTTGTTGCCATTTCGGTTCGATGGTTTTGGGATCGTAACGCATATTACCACTCCTTATTCGTATAAAAAAAGCCCGTCCTCTTGCAAGGACGAACACTGCGGTCCGCGGTACCACCTTTGTTCCGGCTTAGCCGGCTCTTTAGCGCCCTTAACGCGGGCAACGATAAGCTCAACGGACAAGTTCACGAGGCCACACCACCGGTTCACACCACCCACCGGCTCGCTTGAGGTGCTTGAGCGCTACTGCTTCCGCGTCTTCACTTTGGTCTATCTTACCATATTGCCCACCAATGGGCAAGATTTACTGACGATAAATTCGTCGGAAAAGTTCCATCGACAACCGGTTCATCTGACGGAAGGCTAAAAAGAGTGCGATGATGAAGATAAAGAACGAGATGTTGTAAACCACGCTGAAGAGCTCGTGAAAAATCATCACGACAAAGAGCATGGTCGCGGCATAAGACATCATCACATACATTTGCTTAAACGGCACTTGCGGAATCCGCAACCGAGTCAAAAACGCGTTGAGTAACACGAACACGTTGAACAACAAAAAGTTGCCAATCGCTGATGCCAACAAGTTTACCCAAGTAAAAAACCCACGCGCTGGGTAAATCGATTGGTCGAGAAGCACCAAAAACGCGTCGTAAAACGCTCGAGGTTGCGCTTCGTCGTAGGTGAAATTCAGCTCCGTCAGCGACATCTCGTAGTCGGCGAGCGGCGTTTCGCTCAGGACGTTCCCCATGACGACCATGTAGGCTGTTTCATCGTGCACGACCAAGTGCACACGAAACCGCTCATACCCGCTTGGATCGAAAACTTGATGGCTGTCAAGCGTCACATCAAGGCCGGTCATGGTCTGCCTTCCGGCGATTCCCCGAAGCACCGTGTGACGGGCCGCTTCGCCCTCGCAGACAAGCGTGGCATTGAGAATGGCGCAATTTTCGTCGGGACGGACATAATTATCGCGCACAAGGGCACGTTCATCCGGCGTGAGATCGCTGCGCAAGTTGGCGTCAAGCGCCGGCACAGCCGCCATCAACAACGCGAAAAGAAAGACGTAAAACAACGCCTTGATAAGCCGGTCTTTGCGGTAGAGGATCAGTCCCTGTGGCGAGACGATTGCGGTGCGAATTTTATCAAACATAACATCACCAAGCGTATTATAGCACAAATTCTCGTTTTTCAAGAAGTGTGCTACAATGTTGTCAGGTGATTGCATGCACAACACATTATCGACCAAGCGTTACCGTGCGCTCAACGATCATTACCGCGAGCGATACGGGCGAAAAATCTTCAAAGTACCGCTTGATGGCGGCTTTACCTGCCCCAACAAAGACGGCACGAAGGGCACCGGTGGGTGTGTTTTTTGCAGTCCAAGCGGCAGCGGCGACTTTGCCGGCGATCCGCGATTACCGCTTAAAGAACAGTTTGACCGTGGCCGCGAAAGGCTGCATGAAAAATGGCCTGAAGCGGCCTACATCGCGTATTTCCAAGCCAACACGAACACCTACGCGGATGTGGCCACGTTGAAGCGGAACTTCGATACCGCCATCGCTTTGCATCCACGCATTGTCGCCTTGGCCATCGCCACCCGCCCCGATGCGCTTGATGCAGAAAAAATCGCCTACCTCGATCAATTATCAAAACGCGTGGATGTGACGGTAGAACTCGGCCTCCAAACCATGCATGACACCACGGCAGCACGCATTAACCGCGGCCATGATCTAGCCTGTTTTGATGACGCCGTTAAGCAGCTCGCGCGCACCGGTGTTGAGGTTGTTGTGCACATCATTAACGGCCTTCCCGGAGAAACCCCGGCGATGATGCTCAACACCGTCAGACACCTCAACACCTTACCACTGCATGGCGTAAAAATTCACATGTTACATGTGATGAAAAACACGACGCTTGGTGCCGCTTACACCGCCGCGCCGTTTCCTTTGTTGAGTTTACCATCCTACGTTGACATCGTTGTCAATCAACTGGAGCACTTGCGCCCCGATCTGGTCATCCACCGCCTCACGGGAGACAGCCCCAAAGCGGCTTTAATCGCGCCCACGTGGACACTTAAAAAGTTCGTGGTGATGAATGAAATTGATAAACGGATGCGGGCGCTCAACACACATCAGGGAGCGCGTTACGTCAAATAAATAGGCGGGCTACACGCCCGCCAACAAATGCCTTGTGCGGTCCAAAAACAGCACCAGCGCCAACAGATCGGCGCTCCCTCCCGGGGAGACGCCTTTTTCTTTAAGTCGCGTCGAAAGCGTTTGGTACAGGTGCATGTCGAATGGCTTGTCGAGCACCGCGCGCACCTCGGCTTTCGTTTCTTTAAGCGTCGTGTAATTATGCCGCTTAATGATGGTGGTGTCGTCAAGACGGCTAATAATGGCACACAGTTTTTGGTAATCGTTGTACGCTTTGTGCGGGTACCACCCCATCACGCTCGGAAACCCTGAGGCCACCTCGCCACGAATACCCCTAAGCCCGTACTTGAGATAAATGGATTCGCCGGCGGTGAGCGACGCGGTTTCGTCGAGGTGGTCGAAATCGTGTTTTGTCGCATCCTGAACCCAGGTTTTCATCGTATGAATCATGGTGGAGAGCGAGGCTTGGCGACGGATGCCGTCCATGAAAAAAGGCAAGAAAGCGCCGAAGATGAAAATCGCCCCTTTGTGCGTGTTCACCCCGCCGGTGGCTTCAAACATCGCCTTTTCAGCAGCCTTGCCAAACGCACGAAGTTTGGTCAGGTTGTTGTCGAGGTCGTTGCCGACGTCAAGAAACGTTTTCAGCCAGGGACGTAAGGCTTTGATGGCGGCGTCAAAATGCGTCGCGTCCATGTCGGTGTGACACCCGGAATCACGGGCGGTGACCAGCCCAAACTTTGGATGCAGGGCAAGTTCTTCTTCCAGCGCACGGACGGCGTCTTGGCTCAGGTGTTCAAGCAGGAACTCAATCGTGCGGTTTTCGATGTGGGCGCGAAGCGCGTCAAGCGAATGGGTTTTTGCGCGGGCACACGCATGCGCCGGACGGTCACACACAAAACATGGCCGCGGGGGTAGGGTGAGGGTGTCGCGCGTTAGTTGGTGCTTTTTTTGATAGACGTCAAGATCGGCAAAACGTCCGAGCGGGTGCTCGGTTTCCAAGCGCACGGCGTCACGTTTGGCCAACTCGGCGTCAAAATCGATGGCGTAAACCATGGTTTCGCCGGCCTCAGACACATGGCGCCGGCGGTGTTGGACTGGAAAACGCGCCTCAATCAGGCGACTAAAAAGTTTCTGGATTACGGTGGCGTACCAGGTGTTTTTGGGGTTGCCGGGGATGTTGGTCTTAAGCACGAGGACGGTGCCTTTCCACTGTTTCTGCAAGTCGCGACGGGCTTTATCTTGGCTGTCGCGAGCGGCGAGGAGCGCGCGTTCAATGTCGTGTGTCGCGGCGTTTGAGGGCATCGATGGCTTCCTTTCCTGAAGGGGTGTTTAAGCGCTTGATGGTGGCGTGCGGCACGTAAGGTTTAATGGCGTCTAACGTGTCAATTTTCATGAGGCGACGGACGTGTGAGGCACTCACAATTTGCCCTTCATGGGCGATGCGTGGGATGATGTGAAGCATGGTGCCTAGGTGGGTTTTCATTGTGCGGTTATACGCGTCGGTCATCGGACTGAAGGGTTCATCGCCGACATAACGCGCGACGATGTTGAAGGTGGGGACATAGTGATGTTTAAACACCAACACGTCGAGGAGCGCGTGCGCTTCGCGCACGAGCGTCTCGGTTTTCAAGAAGTACTTCGGAAACGTCGCAAAGGAAACCAAGTATTCGCCGCTCTCCACGACATGGACGCCGGGAATCGACGCGCAAACGTCGTTGACGATGGCGTAACGCAGGGCGAATGGGAACGTGCTTGCTTCTTCGCTGACGACGAACACCAGCGTTTGATCATGGTGTTTGGCAGCCGTTTTGATTAGGTGAAGGTGACCGTTGGTCATCGGATTGGCGTTGATGACAACGGCGGCTTTTGGGGTGTCATCAAGGGCCGCTTGTTGCTTGATTGTGTGCAAACGCGCGTGGATTGAGCCGCCGGTTTCAAGCAAGGCAACACGATTGGTTTTCACGATGAGCGAGAAACCGAGGGACTGAAACATTGCCGTGTGTTCGCGCGCGGCATAGATGAACACGTGGGTGATGTCGCGATTGGCAAGCCGTTTGAGCATCTCGCCAACGAGGCGAGCCATCAGGTTTTCACCGCGATGGTCAGGGTCGACGGCAACGCATTTAATGACATTGCCGGCGCTTGAGGCAGTGGCAATGAGCTTCCCGTCATGTTTGGCGACGATGGTGTCATCAACGTCGTCGTCATACGCCAGGTCGTGTTCCGCTAAAAAGGTGGCAACGGTCGCTTTTTCACGTTCGAGGATGACGTCGTATAGGCGCATCGTATCACTCCTTCGTGTACAGCGTGTCGAGGCGTTTACCATGCCGGCTTTCGACAAACCCCACCGGGTTCACTTGGCGTGCGGTGGTAGCCGGGACGCCGCACAACGCGTGTGCGGTTCGCATCAAATCGGTGATTGACGTGGTCGAGAATCCAGCCTTATCAAGACGCGTTTGAATGTCGGAACGCGCCGGGTTGACGGCCACGCCACGTTCGGTGATGAGAACATCGATGGTGCTACCCGGGGTTGTGATGGTGGTCACACGGTCTTTGATGACGGGAATCCGGCCTTTAATGAGCGGCGTGACAATGATGCTCAAGCCAGCGTCTTCGGCGGTGTCGCTATGCCCACCGGAACCACCGATGATGGTGTTGTGTGAATCGGTCGTCACATTGACGTTGAAATCTGTATCGATTTCCGTGGCCCCGAGGATGACACAATCGAGGGTCGCGATGACGCGTGCGTCGTTGCGCGGATTCGCATAGCGGTCTGCGGAAATCGCGATGTGGTTTGCGTTGCGTTTCAAACTGGCGACAGCCTCAAGGTCAAAACACTGTACATCATAGAGCGTT
Organism: Candidatus Izemoplasma sp.; assembly: GCA_007132465.1. Lineage (GTDB taxonomy): Bacteria > Bacillota_I > Bacilli_A > Izemoplasmatales > Izemoplasmataceae > SLQR01. The sequence continues at coordinate 44,437 of SLOP01000033.1, read as the reverse complement.
TCGACAAGGCCACTTTCCAACATGGTGACATGATAAGCAGTGATGCCGCCCGAGAAAAACGACGCTCGGATGTGGTCTCGCTTCATCTTCTCATGCAGCATGTCCACGACACGCAAGCTGATGCCGCCAGCACCGCTTTGAAAAGAAAACCCGTCGTTGACTACGTCGAGAGCGTCGAGCAGACGCATCGCCGTGCGGGCAATCTTCACACCGATTGGATCGCGGGTAAGCGATAAGGTGCCGCTAAGGATGCCTGTGGCGTCGCCAATCGAGTTGACGAGAAGCACGTGATCGACATCGGCACCGATGATTTGCGCACCGTCAAGTCGGTCGACAAGGGTATCGGTGATGAGCACCACGGTGGAGGCGTGTTTGACATCTTCCATGGCATACCCGAGGCTGCCGCAAGCAGCCGGGCCCTCAAGGCCGGTCGCGTTACCCTCGCGGTCGACCGCGGGGGCGGCGATGAAGGCCACGTCGATGGCGTTGTCGCCTTCGATAATGGCCCGTGCACGCCCACCGTGACTTTGCATTCGAAGCATGTCTGGGGTCCCGTGCGTGGCGAAGTAATCTGCCACGGGGCCGTTGAGATAGTTGGTGGTGAGGCGCTTGATGTGGCCGGCTTTGAGCAGCGATAACAACGTCGTGTGAACCGGAAACACCGCCGATGGATATAGATCGAGCGCCTTAAGGTTGCGCCGCTTGACTTCATCAAGGACGAGGTTTTGCACGGCGTCACCGTTTCGAAGGTGATGGTGGAACGAGAGTGAGGCGCCGTGTCGAATGCCTAAATCATCAAATAGATGGGCGATGTCCTTATATGGCTTCACGGTAAATCACGCCCGTGAATGCCGGCTTGCTTAATCACGTTTTTGGCGCGCTCGATGATTGGCTTGTCGATCATGTTTCCATCGAGGCTAAAGCGGGTGCTGCCAGTTTTTTCATGCATCGCTAAAATCCGTCGGGCCTCGTCAACGGCAGCTTGACTTGGCGTAAAGGCGCGATTGACCGCGTCGACATGGTTGGGGTGAATGCAGGCTTTGGCGCTAAACCCAAATGCCACCGACTGGGCGATGTCTGCTTGCAAACCTTCGGGATGATCGACGACAGGATAGGGGGTGTCGATGCTATCAATGCCGGCGGCCGCGGCGGCAAGCACCATCAATCCGCGGGCTGTGGCAATCTCCGTGCGAGCGTTGGTGCGTGCGGTTGCCAGCGCGCTGGTTAAATCTTCGCCCCCGAGCATGAGTGCCCTCACCAATGGATAATCGGCGATGGCAAGCATGTCCAAACACGCCCGCGGGGTCTCGATTAAGGCGATGAGGTGAAGCGGGTGTTCGCCTTTTTTTTCAAACGTTTCACGATAGCGTTTCAGGGCATGTGTGTCGGCTTTGGGCAACACGATGCCGGTGATATCAAGGCCAAAGAGGGCATCGATGTCGCGCATAAAATCGTCGTGCTCAACGGCGTTGACACGCACGTAAATGTCAGGAAGGTTTTCATGGTGTTTGGTGATAAACGCACGCGTCAAGTCGCGCGCTTCGTCCTTGGTATGGGTGGCGATGGCGTCTTCAAAATCGACAATCACCGCGTCGGCTTCAAACACGTCCATGTTTTGCAGCATCCGCGGCACATCACCGGGGATAAACAGATAACTACGCGCCATGGTTGACCTCCTTGTGGCGTTTTATCGCCGTTTCAAGGCGTGCTTCGATAGCATAATCGAGCGCGCCTTTGTCTTGGCAGCGCACGTGGACACGCGTGAGTTGGTGTGCGCTAAGCACGCGTTCGATGACGTGGCGAATCCGTTTCCCATACGCATCGTACACGACGCTTTCAATGTCGATGGTCGTCTTGTCGGCTGGTTGTAAAGTGATCAGGCAGTCGCTCGACTCGAGACTGCCGACAACGATGGTCTTCATCGTTTTCGCCTCGCAATCAGCGCGAGTTCTCGAGCCATGTGATTTTTAACAATCATGATGCCCTCATCAGCCCCCATGCCTGGTTTAGCGAGCACCTGCGCCGCTTCACACGCCATGGCAATCGAGGTGGTGATTTCTGCCGACACGTTGGTTTCGTTGCAGGTACCGCCGCTGTAGGCCCCCATGTTATGGGTGAGGCAATAACGAAGCGCTTCAATGATGTTGTTGACGCCACCGAGGTCAGGGGTTTTCACCTGCACCATGTGACCGGCTTTGTGATCGGTAAAGTACTTCACATCGTCAAGCGTGTTGCACCATTCGTCAGCGACAATTTCAACGTGAACCGCGTCGTCGCCATCGATCATTTCGCGTAGCGCTTTGAGCGCAAGCATCGTATCTTCGCGATTGCCTTCATCAATGGGGCCTTCAATCCGTAATAAAAACGGTTTGGCGATGTCGGAGAGTTCTTTTAAGTACTGAAAGACCTTTTTGAGATTGTAATCAAAAATGATGCCGATCGTGCCATACACGTCGATGTGAAGCACGGGTTCATAGTCTTCGCGCATCCGCTTTTGCATGATGCGGTTACGTAACCACTGCACATATTCCTTCAAAATTTCCCCTTCGCGTCCGAGTTTCGTGTCGATGTTGTTGATGAGGGCATGTGGCATGACATCGACTTCTTTGATAATCATTTTGTCAACGTTGGTGTAACGTTCATCGCCGGTTTGCGCAAAGAGCGGGATGGCATGATACGTGTCGTTATGTAGGTGATAAGCGCTGCGTACCACTTCACTCATGGTGCACCGTTGCGCCTTAGCAGCGGCGGAAAGGAGCGCGCCGGTAACGCCGTAGCGCATGGCCGTGTGCAAACGCACGCCATCAATTTTTAAACTGTCAAACACCTCGGCATTCCGACGAAAAAGCGTCACGTCAAGGCCGATCAGTTTAGAGCGAATGTGGGTGTTGAAAAGGTCGGCTTGTTCGTCGGCCAAAAAGAGCGGGTCCCGGCCACCAGCGCCCGAATATTGCACCGCGGCCGCATCGCCAAGCGCAATCGATTCGTCCTCGAGCACAAGCATCACAGAAAGCGACTCACCGGGTTGGCGAATCGCCGTGAACTTCTCAGTAACTGGCTCGCCTTTGTACATGAAACCATCCATAAGCGCGCCTTGTTTAATGGCGCGTTGGTCGTCAAAATAAAACCCTGTCAGTCCCTTGGCGCACAGCGCATCAATGATTTTCATGACCCGGCCTCCCGTTTTTTTGGTTTGCCGATGAGTCGTCCCATGCTGACGGCATAGACGTCGTCAATGGTCATTTTAAACGACACGTCGCGGCCTTCTTGTTCAGCGCGTTTTTGCAGTTTTTCCCTGTGGAATGCTTTGATTTCATCGTCGAACGCAAGGTTGCCAAACTCCAAAATCCGAATGCATCCCTCGACGTCGCGCGCCGGTAAAATTTTGCCGGCATTCATTTCACTTGGGGCAAAAGGAATGTCGATGATGCCGCGTTCAAAGGCGCTGACCACGCCGCGAGCGAAATCGCCTTTGCCAACATTCAAAATAGCGTAGATGAGCGCGTTCACTTCTTTTTTAATGATGTCTTTTTCTGCCTTGAGTTTTTTGGATGACGGATAGGTTTGATCTTGAAGCAAACGGGTGATAATTTTTGAGGCGCGAAGGCCTTCGGCGTTAGCTTCCTTGGTTGGAATGCCTTGCGATTCATGCGGAGATTTGGTAATCATCTTGGTCGCTTTGCCTTGCGCGGCAACGGTCGCCGCCAGGCCGATGACCCCCATGGCTTTCGCTTCGTCCGCTGGAAAGCCGCCCATCCACTGGTGAAACACGGTGGTCACAAACACGTCGCCGTAGCCGAACAGTTTGAGATAGTAGTTCGTCAGTTCGTCCAAGGTCTGAAGGGCGGCGATGTCTTGCACGATGTTGCCGCCTTGACCGTAACCGACGGTGATGTTCATAACACCTTGTTCGGCAGCAAGCAACGCCTCAATGATGGCCACAGTGTGACTAATAGAGGGGGGCACTAACGTGCCGGTTAAAGGGCCGTAGGGTTCCCGGTTAATTTCGATGCCTTGTTCCGCGTAATACCCCACCAATCGATCGCAGTATTGCCAGTAACGGATGGTGTCTTCGAGGCCGATGTTTTTGGCGTAGGGAATGTTGTATGATATCCCCCCGCCTTCGTTAGACGTCCAGCCTGCAGCGTGGATAATTTCTGTTAAGAGACGTGCATCCGGTGTGCCGTGTCGGGCTTGGATGGGTACATGGATGCTATCGAGGACACGTTGGCACCCTTCAACGCCATAGTTAACGGCTGGAAAGCCATTAAGCAGGCTTCGTCCGGCACGTTCCGATTCCTTGATGCCATCTTGCGCATGTTGGTAACGGTTTTGGCGGGTGTAAGAGTCGATGGTTGAGGGCAAAAAGTCCGCTTCGCCTTCCTTTTCGAGGTATTGCATCAGTTTGATGTGTTCATCGATTAACGCCACGCCGGCCCGTGGTTGAATCATGGTGATGCCTTCGGCCTTAGCGTGGCGAAGCTTCTTTGCGAAGTTTTTGTGATCGGGCACGCGTCGTAACGTCTCAACCGCCGTTTCCAAATCAAGAAGCGGGCTATTGCCCGTTTCCCATTGCGTCAAGATGTGTTTGCGTTTGGCGAGGAACGTGTCCCACGGTATTTTTTTATTTTCAATCATGCCATAGAGCCTCCTACACCAGATGTTCTTTCATCAACTTAAGCGCCATCTTCGGATGCTTTTGACCAAACAACCCCATGGCGGCAAGGATGTACTTGCGATCGATAAGCACGACGGGGTCGGTAGGGCGCAGTTCGAGTTTTTTGTCGCTTTTTTGGTTGACTTCTTTCAGTATTTCTTTGGCGTGTTCGTTGTTGATGAGCACCCCACCGGTGCCGATGACATATTTCAGATCGGTAAGGTCTTTACCGGTTTGGTAATACATGTTACCAAGGGGGGTGTAGACCACTTCGACATGACCCACATGCCGGCTAACTGAATAATCGCAGCAAATCCGCGCAAGCGCTTCATCAAAGGCTTTTTCTTCTTCGGTGTCGGGAAGGTAATCAATGTTATCGTGGCGTTTTTTCGCCGATGCTTCAATGTTGGCATTGTCATACTCGTAGTAGCGTTTAAATTCAAAGGGAGACACCAAACTGAGCAACGCGTTGGCGCTGTAGCGCATGCCGAGGTCGCCTTCCACGGTGCGCTTGGCAAACGGTTCTTGCAAGCCCTTAAGGACGACCTCCGAGCGTTTTGGAAACCCTTTGCCAATCGTGTGAACATCGGTGGTTGCCCCACCGACGTCAACGAGCATCAACTCGCCAAACCCCTCTTCATCTTCATACCCTTTGGCCAGCAACTCAGCCGCAAGCAACACGGCTTCCGGCGTCGGCATGATGATAGACCCGGTAATACGCTCGGCTTTTTTGATGCCTTTGGCTTCGATAATTTTGGTGATAAATATTTGTCTTATGACTTCTTTGGCTTCTTTGACATTCAACTGTTTTAGTTTAGGCATGACGTTTTCAACGAGGTAATACTCTTGACTCGAATCATCGAATATTTCTTCAATTTCGTCGGCAGCGTCTTTGTTTCCGGCGACGATGATGGGAACGCCCAAGGCCGCGTCGCGAAGTTTTTTAGCGTTATGGATGATGCATTCTTTATTACCGCCGTCGGTGCCGCCCGCAAGCAACACAATGTCGATGTCGGCCTGCTTCAAAGCTTTGATTTCTTTTTTGCTTAAGTGGTGACTATACACTTGCTCAACCAACGCCCCGGCGCCGAGACAAGCCCGTTTAGCCGCTTCAACCGTGAGCTCTTCTACCAGCCCGATGGCTGCCATTTTAAGGCCACCTGCGGCGCTTGAGCATGCGGAAACAGCGGTAATGTCCGGCATGTCCGGATGCGCCGCTTTCAGTTTCGATAACGCATGCTCAAACCCCTCAAGCACATCCGTTTTGACGGTGGTCATCGCTTTTGAGGTTCCGATGAGCGCTTCTCGTTCGAGATCAACCGCGGTGAGTTTCGTGTACGTGGAGCCAAAATCGACGAGCAAGTGTGTGCCCATTATTCACCTATATCCTCTCGTAGATGCTTGACAGCGTCTTCAATGTCGGTCCCAGGTGGATAGACCCGATCAAAACCCATTTTTTTGAAACGTTGTTCGACTTCTTTGAAGTCCTGCTTGCCGACCACAATGTTTCCGCCGACATAGAGCTTGATTTTGTCAAGGCCTGCTTCGTCACAGTTTTCGCGCATGTACTTGCAATCGATTTCACCGTGACCGTATAGAGAAGAAACCAGCATCGCTTCAGCGTTGGTTTCAATCGCTGCGTGTATGAAATCTTCCTGACTGCTTAACACACCGATGTTCACGACGTTGAAGCCGTGTTCGGTGAGCACGTGTTCGATGATTTTGTTGCCGACGGCGTGTACGTCCGCGCCGATGACGCCGATAACGACGGTTTTCATGCGATCATCCTTCCGGGGTGTAAAATGAGAAAAAGGACAATTTTCACCGGAAAATCATCCTTCTGTTTGTGTTTTTGCGTTAACCAAAAACAATCGTCGCAGTGAGCGGCAGCGGCAAAGGTCGGCGTCGCTTGTCGGTGTTCGTTTTGTGTGCGAACCATTTACCTATCCTCGATTATTCTGGTTAGAATTTTGGTGACCATCACATTACTAATTATAACGTGATACGGTGGAAAATCAAGGGCTTTCAGGTTTTTTTTGTAAGCGCTTTAGTGTTTGTTTATGGTTGGCGGATTATCACTGAAAAAAACGCACCCACATGGGTGCGTTTTTGAGGTTATGCGTTGGCGGTTTTTATTTTGAATCGTTGGTAATAATCTTCAAACTCGCTGGCATACTTCAAGAATCGATCAAGAATATAGGGTTCAAAGTATTGTTTGAACTCAAGGTCGAGTAGTTCGATGGCGCGCTTATGGGTGAGTTCGGTTTTGTAGTTTCTGGCCTGACGAAGAATTTCATACATTTCTGCCATTAAGATGATTTGGCCTTCTTGGCTCCGTTGAATCCGCTTCATCCGCTCAGCAAACGTTTTGTCGGCGGTTTTTTCGAAGTGCGCTCGGATGATGTCCTCGCTTTTTTGGTTTAACTGTAGGCGCTTGATGATGACGCTTCCGAGGATTGTCTTATCACGAATGACTTGATAGTCCCGTTCGTTTAAGACATCTTTCTTCTCATACTCAACAATCGATAGATCATCCAATCGCTCCACATGGATTTTTGAGTACTCGTAAATCTCAGTGCACACGTTCGGGCTTAAACCAAGCACGTTGCCAAGGCGACTGGCGATTTCGGCGACGCGGTGTGCGCTTGATTTGTCTTCGAGCATTGATCGGCTGTTAAAGACGCCGATGACGTCGAAGACATCGCCGACGACAGCTTTAAAGTCGTTTTCCATTTCCCGGCGTTTTATCAGTTCTTCTTTGCGTTTTTCATTCATCATCTCACCGATGACCACCGACGAATAAAGGGCAATGAAGAAGATGATTAAGACGAAGGTCCGCAGCAAAATATCGATGGCGACGCCTCGTCCTTCGCCGCTAAGGTAGTCGTATAACCCTTGCAGGCTGTCGGCATATTGATACAAAGGATGCATGATGGACACGTGGATGACGGTCATGAAGACAATCACCCATTTAAAGAGGAACCTAAGCAGTTTCGCATCTTGGTACAACGCGACCACCACGAGGGCAAAGTAAATCAAGGCATAGCCCGCTTGGGTGATCGAAAACCAGCCGATCCACGCCTCGGTGCCATCCCCTTCCAACACCGCGCCTACACGCAGTTTGATGTAGACACCAATTGAGGCAAGCACGATGTAGACCGACGAGATATACATGGCCATCTGTTGTTTCAAAAGCGTGCGGGGTTCTTCACGAATAATCCGTTTCAAGGTCGTGTTGATCGCAAACATCACGATCCCCAGTCCGAAAATCAAAATATAGTTTGGTTCTTCAGCGCCGATGAGCGTGAAAAACAAAAACACAATGTTGGTGATGACAAGAATGTTTTTGATGACGCGGTTGCGGCGATATAGCACGCTTTTGTCGTCGAGCACGTCGACGCCGGCTTCAAAATTAAACTTGTCGCTAAAGCGCCTAAACAATCGCTTATAAAACACGCGAAAACGCCGACGCCAGGTGGGAACCTCTTTATCGGGGTCTTTGGTTGAGTCTATTTTTATGCGGTCGATGTTTCGTTTGAAAAACATCGCGATGCGATCCCAGCGTGTCGGTTTGTTCGGGTCGGCACCCTTACTGACTTTTTCAACGTACTCGTCGAGTTCTTTGGGATCTTGGTCCGCTTTCTTGAAAAAGTCTTCGAGGTTTTTGTCGTGTTTCGCCATGGTTCCACGTCCTATAGATCAAAGTCGAGTTTGATTTCCTTGTAGTTGGGATCTTTACGAGCTTCTTTCTCGTTGAGCATTTGAGCGACCCGCGTTGAGGCGGCCGCCGCAATGGCACCAACGATGTCATCGAGGAACGTGTGACACTTTTGGGTTTCTGACTTTCCGTCGGTGTTCAGCCGGTCGACAACACCCGGTTTATTCACGTCGATGTCGCCAAAGTTCGTTTTGCCGATGGTGCCGTATAAGCCTGCGAGTTCTAGGCCAAAAAGTTCGTCAATGCCGAACATGCCGAGATCAGAATTAAGAATCTCACGCATCGGTTCGCGAATCAAATTCTCCTCAGCCAAGCGATCGATTTCCGCGCCTAGTTGCAATAGATGGAACGTGTCGCGAAGCGAAAGGATTTTCTCCACCGAATCAACGCAATCGCGCATCGAAATTTCATCGCTCCATTTCGACTGTTGCATGTAGGCAATTTCGGCGATTTCTTCAACTGCCACACCACGTTCTTTTAACGTGGCGACATTCATCTGTAACATCTCATCCCGGTTGAAAAGTGAACGGGGTTTCATGGTATTGGCTCCTTTCCGGTAACGTGAACTCATTATAGCATTTTTTCTATAATAGTTAAACATAAAACCCCTTAACTAGGGAGTTTCATGCCTGTCTTTATCAGTGAGCGTCCGGCACCGTTCATGAACGTTTTTACGTCCATGGGTTTTTTGCCTTCAAGGTGCACCCGCTCGAAGGCGAGCGCCTCGCGTCCACAGCGCACCACCAGGTTATGGTTATCGGCGTCTATGACGGTGCCCGCTTCGGCCGAGTCACGGGTTGGTACCACGGCGGAAGCAAGGACTTTAAGGCGTTTTCCGCTCACCGTTGTCATCACGTTAGGCTGTGGATAAAACGCCCGCACTTGCCGCTCAAGGGCGTGGGCGTCTCGGGTAAAATCCAGGGCTTCTTCGTCTCGACGAATGGCGTACGCGAAGGTGGCGTTATCGTGATCTTGCGCGGTGAACGTCGCGCGGCTATCCTCGAGTTGTTTAAGCGCATCCATCAGCGCTTCGACGCCAAGTGGTTCTAGCTTCGCAAACAGCGTCCCTGCCGTTTCATCGCTGGCGATGGCCACGCGTTTTTGCACGAGGACCGGGCCGGCATCCATCTGTTTCACCATCCGTATGACGCTGATGCCCGTGACACGGTGTCCGCGTTCAATGGCCCGTTGCACCGGAGCGCCACCGCGTAAAGCTGGAAGCAAACTCGCGTGCACATTGATGGCGTCTTTCTTGGCAAGGCTAAGCACACGGCTGGGAAGGAACTGTCCGTAAGCCACGGTGACAATAACATCCGGTTCGGCTTCAGCAATCGGTGTGATATCGTTGCCGATGATGGACGGTTGAAACACCGGAATCCCTAAGGCTAGGGCCGCTTGTTTTACCGCCGGTTCACTCAAGGCTCTTCGCCGACCCTTTTTCGCGTCCGGTTGCGTCACAACCAGCGTCACCTCATGTTGTGTTGCGACAGCCTTTAGCATCGGCACGGCGAACGCCGGGGTGCCCATAAACACAATTTTCATCCTGATACCTCCTAAAGCAATCCTGGTTGTCGGTCAATGATAAACGACACATCATGGCTATCCAACGCATCAGCCCATGCTTTGATTGTTTGCATCAACGCCGGTTCCTTGTGATGTTTAACAAGCACGTGCATGCGGTGTTTACCATGCGTTTTTCCAATTGCGGGTCTAATCGGGCCGATGACGCGCGCGTCGTCGGATAATTGACGCCGTAACCGTCCGGTCAAGTCCGCGGCGCGGTGAAACACACGCGACGCTTCCGCGTGTGTCACCGTCACCGCAAGCATGTCGCGAAACGGCGAGACATCGGCATGGGCACGGGCGACGATTTCATGATCGTAGAAGCGTCGGTACTCGTGGTTTTTCACATAGTCAAGCACCGGATGGTCATGATCGTAGGCTTGCACGATGACGCGTCCGGGTGTTTGTCGTCGGCCGCTTCGTCCGGCCATTTGCGTAAGCAGCGCAAAGGTTTCTTCTCGCGCCCGGAAATCAGGCACAAAGAGCGCCATGTCGGCACTTAAAATCCCCACCAACGTGACGTTGTCAAAATCAAGGCCTTTGGATATCATCTGGGTGCCGACGAGAAAGTCACCGTCGTTTTCAAACGCATCCAACACGGCAGCGTGACCGTCTTTTTGTGACGTCGTATCGCGATCCATTCGATACACCTTGGCCGTTGGAAACACGGTTTTTAATGTTGCCTCCACGCGTTCGCTCCCCAAGCCCATGTAACGAATGTGCGGACTGTGGCACGCCGGGCACACCGTCGGCACCGCTTTGTTGGCATCGCAGTAATGGCATTTAAGCGTCTGATCATGACGGTGGTAGGTCATCGAGACGTCGCAATCATCACAACGCACCGTGTGGCCGCACGCACGGCATAAAATGAAATTAGCGTGTCCGCGACGGTTGATGAGTAAAAGCGTTTGTTCGCCACGGTTGTGCGTCGCTTGCATGGCTTCGTGAAGGGGGGTTGAAAAAAACGTCCGATTTCCCTGTGCAAACTCGCGCTTCATGTCGACAATATCGACGGTGGGAAGTCGGCTTTCACCGACACGCTCAGGCAGTCTTAAGCGCGTGATGTCGCCTTGTTCACTGCGATAATAACTTTCAATCGATGGCGTGGCACTGCCTAACACCACCGGGGTTTGGTGACGATTGGCACGCCAAAAAGCGACGTCTTTCGCGTGGTATGGTGGCGAATCTTCCTGTTTATAGGTGTCGCTGTGTTCTTCGTCGATGAGAATCAACCCGAGGTTGTTCATGGGGGTAAACACGGCGCTTCGTGCGCCGATAAGGATGGTGGCTTCTCCGCGTTTGACTCGACGCCATTCGTCGTATTGTTCGCCGAGCGAAAGACGGCTATGGTAGATGGCCACTTGCTCATGAAACCGCGCTTTGAAGCGGGCGACCAAAAGTGGGGTTAACGCGATTTCTGGTACCAGCATCAACACGCTTTCACCACGGGCCAGCACGCGTTCGGTCAACCGCATGTACACCTCGGTTTTTCCGCTTGAGGTGATGCCGTGCAACAAAAACGTGGCGGCGCGTCCAAACGCCGATTCAACCGCCTCGACAGCAACGGTTTGGGCCGAGGTGAGGACGTGGTTAACATCGGCGACCTCGATGCGGTTGACTGCGTCTCGGTACACTTCTTCATTTTCCACGCTGATGGCGCCACGGGCTTGTAAGCGTCGAATCGTGTCGTGTGATGCCCCGGTGGCATCGAGAACGGTTTTTTTCGCGACGCGCCCGCGTTGGACCAAGTAGTCAATGACGGCTTGCTGTTTGGACCCGGTTAACGGGGAGGCATCGTTTAAGACCACGTATGGAATACGTTTTTTTCCGTGCTTTTGCCGGGGTTCAGTGACGATGTCAATGGCGCCCTCACGCACCGCCCGTTTGATCAAGGCGGGGTGGCGTGATAGCTCGGCATCCACAGGGATGGTGGTTTTGTTGGCAAAGCGGTGGTGTAAGGCTTGGGGGAGAGACGCTTTGTCTTTGAGCACCAGTTTGCGTGTGTAACGCATCCGTAACGCACCTGGCAACATCGCGTTTAAGTAGCGCATGCGCGGGGTGAGATAATCGTTGGAAAGCGTCTCGGAAAGGTCAAGGTGTTCCGGGGTAAAAAGCGGCTCAATATCGACGATGCCGAGGATTGGTTTAAGCTTCTCTATGGCGCTTGTCGTTTGCGTATCGACAACGATTCCCGTGATTGTCCGGTGGCCGAAGGGGATGCGCACGCGTTGACCAACCTCAATGGCTTCTTCGAGATTATCCGGAACGAGGTAATCGAAGGTTTGGTCGACGGCACGGTGTTCGACGTCAACGGTGACGCATGCAATCATCGAATCACTCCTCTATCAGACCGAGTTTAACCAGGGCACGATGCACGCCGTCATCGTCATACCCTGTGGTGACGTGCGTGGCAGTGTCTTTAACGTGTGGTTTGGCGTTACCCATGGCCACAGAATGCGGTACGTAAGCTAGCATTTCAATGTCGTTCTCGCCATCACCAAAGGCGTAGGCGTTGGCCAAGGGAATGGCCAGGTGCGCTAGCACTTTGGTGATGCCATCTTTTTTCGATTGATTGTGCGGCACCACATCAAATCCGTCGCTTAGCCACGGCACGACGTTATATCCTTGAAGATCGGCTCGAACGCGGAGGAACGTTTCCTTGTTGGCAAATGCCCACAGTTGATAAACGTCGGCGTGCGTTGAAAAGGCCGGGTCAACCGGCGGCAGCGGCATGCTCGCGCCGGCGAATTCTTTGCGGGCAAAATCATCGAGCCGGTTGATGGCTTGCGTGTGCTTGCCGATGCAGCCATAGGTTAAATCATGGCGTTTGAACACTGCTTCGACCGCCTCGACTATGTCAGCATTAAGCGGCGCATCATGAATGGTTTTGCCTCGGTGGGTGATGATCTGCCCGTTGATTGTGACGAAGGTGTCGATGTAGGGCAACAGTTGTTTTACCACATCCAACATATAAAGCGCTCGGCCGGTGGCGAGCGCAATATAGACATCCCCGCGTTCGGCCAATCTTGAAAACGCCTCCTTTGTCGAGTGGGGAACGGTTTTTGCGATTGGATCGAAGACGGTATGATCGAGGTCGAAAAAGACGATTTTTTGCGTTTTCATGGCATCACCTTCGAAAAAATTATAACATATATACGTTGGTTTATCGCGCCAAATAAGATATAATAAGCGTATGAAAAATCGCACTTTTTTTTAGGAGGACACCATAATGCAGCAACTTTTGAAACGACACGAAGTCGGTGTGTTTGCATTGGGCGGTCTCGGCGAAGTCGGAAAAAACATGTATTGTGTTGAGTATCAGGATGAAATCATCATCATCGACGCCGGCATCATGTTCCCAGACGAACATCTGCTTGGCATCGATTACGTCATTCCCGATTACACGTATCTGAAAGAAAACGAGCATAAAATCAAAGCGCTTGTGATTACGCACGGTCATGAAGATCACATCGGCGGCATCCCTTGGCTTCTTCGAGACATCACCATTCCGAAGATTTACGCCAACGGATTGGCGGTCGGCTTGATTAAAAACAAGATGCAAGAACACAGCCACATTAACTACCAACTGCTTGAATATTTCGATAACGACATATTGCGTTTTAAGCAGGTGAGCGTCGGCTTTTTCCGGACCAATCACTCGATACCCGATTCCCATGGCGTCGTCGTTCGTACGCCCGAAGGCAACATTGTGCTGACAGGCGACTTCAAATTCGACTTCACCCCGACTGGCCCAGATGCCAGTTACACCAAAATGGCTCGTCTTGGCCAAAAAGGAACGCTGCTTTTGCTCAGCGATTCCACCAACGCCGAGCTCGACGCCTTCACCAAAAGCGAGACCACGGTCAGTGAAAACCTCCGTGAGATTTTCGCCAAAATCGAAGGCCGGGCCATCGTCGCCACCTTCGCGTCAAACATCCATCGCGTGCAACAGATGGTTGAGGCATCAATCAGCACGAACCGTAAGATCGCCGTCTTTGGACGCAGCATGGAGCGCACCATTGAAGTTGGTCAAGAGATGGGCTACATCAAAGCGCCCCACGGCACGTTTGTCGGACCGCGTGCGCTGAAACATTTCAAAGATAATGAAATCACCATCATCTGCACCGGGTCACAAGGTGAACCGTTTGCGGCGCTTTCGCGTATCGCCAACGGCTCGCACCGGCAAATCAAGATCCAATCCGGTGACACGGTAATCTTTTCATCGAGCCCTATTCCCGGCAATCAAACCAGCGTGTCGCGTACCGTCAATCAGCTCTTTAGGCGCGGCGCTAACGTCATCACGCACTCACCGCTCACCGACACGCACACGTCCGGCCACGCCGGAAAGCCAGAGCTTCAATTGATGCTGAAGTTGATTAAACCGACGTATTTCATGCCGGTTCACGGTGAGTACCGGATGTTGAAAGCGCATGCGGAAATCGGCATTGCTTGTGGCGTGAAACGTGAAAACACGTTCTTGATGGATAATGGCGATGTGCTCGCCGTCAGCCAAAACAACGCCCGCATCGCCGGCAAGATTCAAGCCGGCAGCATCTACATCGACGGCAAGGGCATTGGCGACGTCGGCTCGGTGGTGCTTCGCGACCGAAAAATGTTAAGCGAAGACGGTTTGCTTAGCGCCATTGTGACGCTTGACAAAGACAAACATAAACCGATTGGTAAGCCCGTCATCATGTCGCGTGGGTTTGTGTACATGCGTGATCATACCGTGCTCACCAACGAAATCAGCGACATGGTGCACGCCCTCGTCAGTGAAAAACTCACAAGCCACCCGACGATGAACCTTTCCCAACTGCGTCGTGACATCACGCGTCTGCTTAACGACCACATCTACACCAAGACTGAACGTAACCCAATGATTTTACCCGTCATCAAAACGGTATAAGCAAAGCCCATCGCAGGTTGCGATGGGCTCTTTTTTAAACGCTATAGCGTCTAAGGCCGTCTGAAGCCACGAAATTAAGGATGGTGAGTTTTTTCTTGTACGTCCGTTCGTAGCGTTCAACAATTTCGTTTTCCGCCGAAGGAACTTCGGTGGCGAGAGTGTAGACAAGTTGATAGGGAGTTTTATTGGCGGCGCGGGCTGCAAGTGTGTGTTGTGTGGTGGCGATGTCAAGCAAAAAGCCAAGGTCGTTTGGCACGTACTCATAGAGTTCCACCAGCGAGCGGCTTGATTGTTCGATGGCCGCCGCGAACCACTCGAGGTCTTCAATGTCAAGCGCCGTTTTAATGTTCATGACACGATCGCTTTCAAAAACCATGTGTTCGGCGTGTTTCAGCACGCTGCCGCCGCTCAAGTGCGGTTTGCAGGCCGTGAAGTCCTTGATCGCCATGTCACAAAGGTGGTTGATGGGGCGGTATGTCGCCAAGACGTCGGCCACCTCATTGAGGGTGCGGACGCGTTTTTTATGGCGTTCATAGGATTCGTCGTGCACCTTGTCAGGTGCGTAGGCACGAATCACGAGATGATCAAACTTAAACGGCAACAACGCATGTGTTTGTGCCACTGTGTGGTTGTAGACGAGGTGGTCTTTTTTGGCGAAGGTTTGCGTGATAAGGTCGTTATCGCGCCGCGATGTTCGCAGGATGTCGCGAAAGGCACCGTTGACAATACGGACGCGTTTTTCGGCTTCAATATCACACCCAAACATGGCGCATAGCGCCTCGATAATGGCAAGCGCCAAAGCCGTGTCGCCTGCATACGAAGCGAACTGGGGTAAATCGTGCGTCATCGTCAACTGAACGCCCTTGGGGAAGTCGCCGAGTTCTTTGTGGAGTTTGTGCATCACGGCTTCAACGACGCACGCTTGTTGACTCTCCGATAGACCGGGTTCAGCCAACGGATCGATGCGTCGCGGCGACTCCATCGTGTCATCAAAATAACGAATTTCCCTTTCAGGATGCTCGCCATAGGCAAGTGTCACGCCTTCCTTGGTTGCGCCAAGCAGCGCATGCCCGCCGTGTTCTTCGAGATGTTCGCCGATAAACGCCAACCGCCCTGGAACAAACACCACACCCACTGGGGCTTTTTTGTGGTGTTGCTTGTGGTGTTTCTTTACCATCTCAAACATCCAGACACCTCCTATTTAGGCATGACCTCGGAATCGAGGGTTAACGCGTCGTTCAAGTAAGCTTTGAACCCGTTGAAGATTTTCATTGTCATCATTGCGTCTTCCATGGCGTCGTGACGCTGGTTTTCGCGGGTATGGCCGTACACGTTGTACGCCCTAAGCAACCCGAGATCGTTTTGGAGACGGAACACGTTCTTGTGCAAGTTGAGCAAGTTGACAAATCGTGCGTCTCCACCGAGCGGAGGCAGGTTGTTGATGCGCGCGCTTTCGGCCATCGCAATGGCGTCGTTGCCACCCCAGGTGATCACGGCCGGGTCGTAGGTGTTGATGACCTCGAGAAAGTGTTGATAAAACGCTTCAAACGAGATGCCTTCGTCGACGTCGTCTTGGGTGATGCCAAGAAACTTAAGCGTTCGTTTGGTGAGTTTTTTATGTTTCGTCGGTTGGACAAAAGCGGCGTAAGAGGTCACGATGTTATCGCGCTCATCGGTCAACACATAAGCCGCCTGAATGACTTCTTGCGTGAAATCGTCTTGGCGATAAAACGGGTGCATCGCCATTTCAAGATCGAGAAACACCTTATGCCGCAGCCCGTTGATGAAGGCGCGCGTTTGGTGTTTTAAGGCGCGGTGGCTAAACAGTTCGTGCCCGCCCCTTCGTGCCGGTTTGACGATGCGCACGATGTCGTTCACGGTGTGGCGACGATGTGCGTGTTTGACGGTGTCGCGGGTGTGGTAGGTAGCCACGATCATGTTGCCCTTCTGAAAGTAAGGTAGATAGCGTGAGAAGGTGCTGCGCTGAATGTAAAACGTCATGCGACGGCGTCGCACATCAAGCGTTAACGTGCGCAAATCGTCGTCGATGTTGAGTATTTTTCCGTAGATCATCTGCATGTCATGCATCACCATTTTCTTTCAACGCGCGTTGGATGTTTTGCACCGTTTTTTTGGGAATGCCAAGGGCGATAAACGCATCGAACTCGGCTTTTTTCATGGCCTCGACGGTTTTAAAACGGTCAAGCAGCTTTTTCTTCGTTTTCGCACCGACGCCATCAATCGTGTCAAGGATGGTCGCGTACACGCCTTTGGCGCGTAAGGTTTGATGGAAACTTACCGCAAAACGGTGCGCTTCTTCTTGGATAAAGGCCAGCAACCTAAACAACGGGGAATGGCGGTCGAGTTCAAAGGCATTGTCCCGCCAATCGATGAGGTGGCTGGTGATATGGCGCTTATCTTTGGCCAGCCCGACCACGGGAATGTCGATGTCGAGGGCAGCGAGCACGCGTTTGGCGGTGTTCATCTGATGAATGCCTCCGTCGACCACGATTAAGTCGGGCCGTGTGAGGTCATCGAGCAACACGCGCCGGTAGCGACGATAAAGCACCTCTTCCATCTGTTGGGTGTCGCCTTGTTGGGTGTCGGTTTGGTTTAACTTGTATTTCCGATAATCTTGTTTTGCCGGTTTGCCGTTTTTGAACACCACCATGCTGCTGACGGGGTAGGTGCCAAACAAGTGCGAGTTGTCGAACGCTTCGATGTGATAGGGCGTTGGAATGTCAAGGAGTTCGGCAAGGTCATCGAGCGCACCAAACGTCTTCTCCGTTTGCGCCCGCAAGCGGCCGGTTTCTGCCGTGAGTTGTTCGTTGGCGTTATCGAAAGACAGCTCCAGTAAACGCCGCTTAGCGCCCCGTTTGGGGTGGCGTACGACGGTGTTATGCAAGGCCTCAAGCGGCGCGAGGGTCTCGGGTTCGTTGGTGAGGATTTCGCTGGGCACCGGGTAGGCTTCATAAAACTGCGTGACGTAATCCAAGACGGCGTGGGTCGTGTCGAGGTAGTATGGCACCAGCCGTTTGTCACGGGCAACGATTTTACCGCTGCGCACGAAAAACATGTCTACGGCCACATGGTTGTCGTCATGGGCGATGGCGATGACATCACGATCGGCAAGGTCGTCGAGGTTCACGGCTTGCTTGCTCGTGGTTGTATGAATGGCATCGATGGTGTCTTTGTATTCTTGAGCCCGCTCGAACTCGAGGGCGTCGGCGGCGGCGTGCATCTTCGTTTTCAAGGTGTCGACCACCGGTTGGGTGCGTCCTTTGAGAAAAGCCGTAATCTCTTTGATGATGCCCTCGTATTCGCGTTGATCAACCTGGTGAATGCAGGGCGCAAGGCACTGACCTAAATGGTAATATAGGCATGGTTCATTGGGCAAGGTTTGGCATTTGCGAAGCGGGTAAAGTTTGTTCAGCACGTCGAGGGTTTCGCGGGCAGCATGGACGTTTGGGTAAGGCCCGAAAAGATGCTTTTTGGTTTTTGCCAACGTGCGCGTAACCACCAACTTCGGGTGCCGTTCATCGGTGATTTCGATGTAGGGGTAGGTTTTGTCGTCGGTGAGGAGAACGTTATAGCGCGGTTGATGTTTTTTGATTAAGTCAATCTCTAAGATCAAGGCTTCGAGTTCGCTCTTGGTAACGATATAATCGATGTCTTCAACGACGGTGAGCAGCTTTGTGGTTTTGTGATCGTGCGAACCGGTAAAGTAGCTGGTCAGGCGGTGTTTAAGGTTCTTTGCCTTGCCGACATACACGATGTTTCCGTGCGCATCGCGCATTTGATATGAGCCTGGTTTTTGTGGCACGTGAGCGAGTTTTTCTTTGAGCATGCGCACGCCTCCTTACGCTGATTATTATAGCATAAAAAAGGCGGTCGTGACCGCCTTCATGTTACTCGTCTTTTTTCATGACATCTTTCAGGCCGCGCTCAATCCGGTTGCCGCGATCAAGCGACTCGTCGTATTTGAACACCAGGGCTGGCAGTTTACGCATCGTGACGTGTTTGCCAAGCGTGGTTCTGATGAACGGTTTTGAGCGTTCAAGCGCTTTGGCGGTGGTTTCGCGTTTACCTTCCTCTAACGTGGTGTAATAGATTGTCAGGTACGAGTGATCGCTCGTCAGCTTGACGGCGGTCACGGTGGTGAACCCGACGGCAGGGTCTTTCACCTCACGCGCGAGGATGCGGGTGATGGCGCGAAGCAGATCGGTTTCTAAACGGGCGATTTTGCTCATTGTCGTTTAACCTCCTTCATCACTGAGGCTTCGATGACGTCGCCGACTTTGATGTCGTTAAAGTTTTCAACCATGATGCCGCACTCAAAACCTTGGCGAACTTCTTTGGCGTCGTCTTTAAACCGTTTGAGGCTTGCGAGTTTTCCTTCGTAGACCACCACGCCATCGCGCACGACGCGCACAAGCGCGTTGCGTTCGATGCGTCCGTCGGTGACGTAGCATCCGGCGATGGTTCCGACTTTGGAAATTTTGAAGGTGTCGCGCACTTCGGCTTGGCCAGTCACGACTTCTTTGTATTCAGGATCGAGCAAGCCGGTCATGGCTTGTTCGATTTCTTCAATGGCTTTGTAGATGATGTTGTAAAGGCGAATGTCGACGCCTTGAGCGCTCGCGGCGTCGCGAACGACGGCGTTTGGACGGACGTTAAAGCCAATGATGATGGCCCCGCTTGCTTGGGCAAGCGACACATCGGTTTCTGTCACGGTGCCGACGCTGGCGCGAATGACGTCGATGTTTGCGCCCTCGACATCGATGTTTTCAAGCGATGACTTGAGCGCTTCGATGGAGCCGTGCGTGTCGCCTTTAATGATGACCCGCAGTTCTTTGGTGTCGCCTTCTTGGGCATTGGCAAACATTTCATCCAAACTGATGGCGCGGCCGACGCCGCGTTCTTCGCGCCATGTGCGGTGGGTACGTTGTTCAGACACTTGGCGCGCTTCTTTTTCATCTTGAAATACCATGAATCGGTCGCCGGCTTGCGGCACGTCGTTTAGCCCAGTGACTTCAACCGCCGAAGACGGCAACGCGATGTCTTGGGGTTTGCCGAGGTCGTCTTGCATGGTGCGAACCCGACCGTACGTGTCACCCACGACGAGCATGTTGCCGGTTTTCAAGGTGCCGTTTTGCACGAGCAAGGTTGCGACCGGGCCGCGGCCCTTATCGAGTTTGGATTCGATGACGGCGCCGATGGCGAGGCGTTTGGGGTTGGCTTTAAACTGTTCGACTTCAGCCGACAACAGCAACATCTCCAAAAGCTCATCAACGCCTTCGCCTTTGAGGGCAGAAAGTTCGACAAACACGGTGCTTCCGCCCCATTCTTCCGGAACGAGATCGAATTCGGTGAGCTCTTGTTTCACTTTGTCGGGGTTGGCGCCGGGGCGGTCCATTTTGTTGACGGCGACGATGATCGGGCACTCAGCCGCTTTGGCATGATCAATCGCTTCACGCGTCTGGGGCATGACACCATCGTCGGCAGCAACCACCAGCACGACGATGTCGGTAATCGATGCTCCTCTGGCACGCATTTCGGTGAAGGCGGCGTGGCCGGGGGTGTCGATAAAGGTGATGGCTTTGCCGTTTTTAACGTACTGATAGGCGCCGATGTGTTGGGTGATGCCACCGGCTTCTCCGTCCACCACGCGGGCATGACGAATGGTGTCAAGCAAGGTCGTTTTTCCGTGATCAACGTGGCCCATGATGGTGACAACGGGGGGACGTTCTTTTAAGTTTTCTTCCTCATCATCGATGACAAATTCGTCAAAACGCGACGGGTCGGTGACGACTTCATCGAGGAGTTCTTTGTCAAATTCTAAGGCGATCAATTCAGCGCTGTCACGATCAAGCGATTGATTTTGTGTGGCCATGATGCCGATTTTCATCGCCTGTTTGATGACAATGTTGACCGGTTTGTTCAATTGCCCGGCCAACTCGCCTAGCGTCATGTTTGGTTTGTAATAGAGCACGTCGGGTTCGACGATTTTTTCTTGCTTTTTAGGGGTGTTTTGTTTCCGGGTGTCGTTGGGTTTTCGCTGTTTTTTGATGTGCTTTTTGCGTCCTTTGGTCTGTGACATCAAAAACTCACCTCTTTCTGTTTGTGAAACTAATTTTTGTCAATGAATCTCGGGTCGATCAGCAACACCACTTTGCGATGGAGTTTACCGAGCGCTCGAGACAGTTGATCGCTGGTGTAATTGGTGTGTAGTCGAATGCCGAAACTGCGACATTTATCGACGATTTTTTTTCGGATGTTATCCCCGGCGTCGCTGGCGAGAAACACCACGCCCTGATCGTGTTTGGCTAAACTCACGAGCACCTGAGATTCACCGTCAATGATGCGTCCGGCACGGCGCGCAAGCCCGAGGGCTTGTAAGATCGGATCAGGCGTCATCGTCAAGTTGGCGACGCAAGGCTTCAAACACGTCATCGGTGATGGTGATGTTAAGCGCGCGATCGAGCCTTTTATTTTTTTGTGCCTTATCGATGACGGCACGGCTGCGTTTCACATACGCCCCACGTCCGTTCATTTTCCCGCTCGGGTCAACGAAGACGTTGCCCTCCTTGGTTTTCACCACACGCAGCAACTCGGCTTTGGGGAGTTGTTCACCGCTGACGACGCATTTGCGAATCGGAATTTTACGTGGCTTCTTCATCCTCGGCGTCCTCCTCGTCAATGGGGCGATAGTTGATGCCCATTTCTTCGGCATCCGTGGTGCTCTTGATGTCGATTTTCCAGCCGCTAGATTGGGCGGCAAGTCTGACGTTTTGACCTTTTGAGCCAATGGCGCTGGTGAAATTTTTATCGTCGACAATGACGATGGCGATTTTCGTTTTTACGTCCGGATTGATGGCAATGATGCGTGCCGGTTCCAGCGCGTTACGGATCAATTCGGCGGGGTCTTTTGACCACTCGTAGATATCGACGCGCTCACCTTGTAAGGCTTCAAGGACTTCGTTAATGCGCTGTCCACGGTAGCCGACGACGCTCCCCACCGGGTCGACATTCTCGTCGTGGCTGTAGACCGAAACCTTGCTGCGTTCGCCCGCATCGCGCGCGAGGCCCATGATTTCGACGGTGCCATCTTGAATTTCCGGAACCGTTTGTTCAATCAGTCGTTTGACAAGGTTCTTGTCGTTACGCGAGACGTAGACTTTGGGGCCTTTGGGCGTCATTTCAACCTTGGTAACGTACACTTTAAGTTTGGCATTAATCCGTGATTCATCAGTGCGGAGCAGTTCTTTTCTCGGCAAACTCGTTTCTAAATCATGGCCAAGGTCTAAGGTGACGTACTCTTTGTTCAGGGCCGAGATTTTTGTGTTGATCATCTCGTTTTCTTTTTCTTTGAAAATCTCATAGATTTTTTCTCGTTCGAGTTGTTTTAATCCTTGGGTGAGAATTTGTTTGACACTGACGGCGGCGATGCGGCCGAATTCCTTAATCTTCACTTCGCGATTGAGGATCTCACCGACTTTTGCGGTCTTGCGTTCTTGTTTGGCCTCAGCGAGTGAAATTTCGCCGTTGTCGGGGTCGTCTTTGACAATCAGCAGGTTTTCAAACACCTTGATTTGTTCTTTGTCTTCGTTGAATTCGATGGTGATGTTTTCGTTGTAGTCCAACTCTTTTTTCACGGCGTTTAACAGCCCGCGTTCCATCACTTCAAGCAGCTTGTCCTTGTCGAGTCCGCGCACCTCAGCAATCTGATTCAGCGCGGCGAAAAATTCTTTGCTTTGCATCGTGATGCCTCCTTAAAAGTCGATGGCGAGTCGGATGAACTCGACGTCGGCCATGAGTATTGTGATCGTGTTTTTATGGTTATCACGGATGGTGATTGAGGTGTCGGTGATGGTTTCGAGCACCCCTTCAATGGTCTGTTCAACGGTGCGGACATGCACGCGCTTCCCGCGCGCACGACGCACTTCGTCGTCGTTACGAAGCTCGTGTTCGGCGCCGGCACTGATGACTTCAAGGCTGTACGATTCGTTGATTGGATCGGTCTCATCAAGATAGACGTTAAGGCGTTCGCTCACGGCGACGCAATCGTCGATGGCGATGCCGTTTTCATGATCGATTTCAACGCTGAGCACGTTGCCTTCTTGTCGTGAGCCGTAGGTGATGTCGTAAACATAATATCCCATTGATTCAACAATGGTTTTGATTGCTTGGTGCATGGCTTCCATGGTGGTATCCTCCGTTTTTTCAATAAAAAGAGCGGGTATTGACCCACTCCTCTAACCCATATGCAAAAACATTGTACCATATCCCTAGCGCAAAGGCAAGCGCGAAGCGACAATACCAGCCAAATTACATGACCAATCGCGTGGCGCATTGATCGTGTCGTATCGATAAGTTAACGTCACTCACGCGCGGCCAGTTCATTGCCTAAGTAGGTTAGCACGGGTTGTGGGCCAATCATATGATCGCTAACCACCCCGTCGTGAAACACAATCAACGTGGGAACGTATCGCAGTTCAATGGGCGGTTGGCCTTGGACAACCGTCGCATCGACGAGATATACTTCCACATCATCCATTAACTGCGACAACATGTCAAGCACATCGGTTTTGATCGACGTACAGGCAGGACACGTGCGTGTGTAAAAATACACCAGCGACTGATCGCCTGTCAATTGGTCGAGGTCATCCCAGTGGTTGATGTGGTCAAAATCGTCGTATGTTTTTTCTCCGCCGCACGCGGCTAAGGTCAAAAAAACGAGGGCTATTAGCGGGGCAATTATCAAACGATGCATTTCATCATCTCCTTGTGTAAGCGGAACGTGTTCGTGCGATGCACCCCTATTATACACTATCTCACGGGCAATGCCTGATGATGTGCGCTGTCGTTCACACAGATTGTGTGTGTACCCATACCAAAAACTACAAGGGAAGAATGGCGACGATGACGTTGAGATTGGTGAGCACCGACCGCACAAAGTAGATGGACATGATGAAGAAAAACAGCGCGGTGGCCAGCTTGATTTTGGACAGGTGAGACCGGATGAAGTTTGCCAAGGCCATGGTGCTTTTCGACTTGATGGCGACGATGGCAATAATGACCAACGGCATGATAAACATCACGTTGGATACGAGCAGGTAAACGAGCTTAATGGTGCCCACGCCCGGTGTCATGCTGCCTTCGAGACGGGCAAAGGCGATGAGCATCGGTTGTGCCGTGCAGGCGGCTTCGGTGATGCCGACGAGGATACCAATCAGCACAGGGATACCCACGAGCCAAAGCACGCGGCGGCGGCGCGTGGCATCGGTGTCGATAGCCGTGGTGAAGCGAATCATGATTTTCTCGTTGAATTTTCGGATAAATCCCGGCAACTGGTTTTTCACGTTCTCGTACTTATCGCTTCTCGCCATGAGAAAATCATAAAACGTCAGCACCGCTAAAAACAAGGTCAAAAGACCAAAAAATGCATAGAGATAGATAGACACATTACCAAAAAGCGTACGCGAAAGCCCAAGTAAGGCTAAAAAGCCATACACGATGGCAAAATGGGTGACAAACACAGCGGCAATGTATGCCGCGCTCACGATGATGATGATTTTTGATTCTCTAATGAACCCAATCATCGAAATAAACATCAGCAACATCGCGATGGCGCATGGGTTAAACCCACTTAACAACCCGCCGATGGTGACGAGCCAAAGGCCTTCAAAAAACGGGAGGTCTTCCAACACGATATCCTCGATGCTGCGCAGTGGGTACTGCGCCTGTGCATAAATGTCGCCCTCATCATACGCCACGATGATGTCATCGGCACCGATGAACACGTCATCGCCAGCGATGATGACGGGCACGGTTAAATCAAAGCCATACGCTTGGGCGTACTTTGCGGCGTTCGTAAGGTCTTCTCCACCGAGGTGAATGTCATAGACGATGACCTCAACACCTTGCGCTTCTAAGCCAGTGATGACGCCGTGGTCGTGGACGCGCGCACACACTGAACAGACGGATTCGTCGATAAACACGATCTGACGATCCGGTTCGGGTGACTGCGCAACCAGGGGCCCATGCGCGACGGTCATGGACAGTGCGGTGATTAAGAGGATCACTAAGAAGCCCTTCATACGGTGTTTTTTCATGATTTACACTCCAGTCGAGACATGACAATTTTGCGGTTGATGGTGCCCTAGTCAAACACACGGGCGTCCGACAACGCATGCATCAAAACACTGCCGGCCACTGCGACGTTGAGCGACTCAACGCCTTCGGTGGGCACAGACACACGCATGGCGGCGGCGTCCATGGTCATCGGGGTGATGCCGGCGCCTTCGTTGCCAAGCACCAGGGCGTATGGTGGGAGAGGTTTTTGGGGAGCCTCTCCCCCTGATGGGGCGGTTACGATGAGACGGTGGTTCGGGTGGGTTTGCGCGAACTCCGCGACGCTCATTTTCACGATGGCTAGGTCAAATATTGCGCCTTGGGTGGCGCGAAGCACTTTCGGACTGTAAGGATCACAAGCGGCGTCAAACACCACGGTGTGAAAGCCAAAGGCACGGGCGCTCCGAAGTAAGGTGCCGACGTTTCCTGGATCTTGGACATGTTCTAAAATGAGCACCTTATCACCAATCTGCACAGGCGGTGTGTGGTCGCAAACGGCCAGGGCTTTTGGGGGATTTTTGGTGCCAGTGATCTTTTGCATGGCCAAACGCGATAACACGGTCGCCTCGGGAAATGCCTCGACACCCTCAAGCACGAAGACGTCATCTGTCGCCCCGGCGTGAAGCGCAGCTTCAACGAGATGGTCGCCTTCGACCAAAAAGCGTCCGATGTGGTCGCGGTGTTTTTTCATTTTTAGCTTGGCAAGCGCTTTGACGCGCGGGTTATTCGGGCTTAGTGGCATGGTTTTGGCCTCCTTAATCAAGCGCCTCACCCACCGTGAGTCCCTGGGCGACGAGATTGAGTTCACTCGTTGGTGTCAACGTGACGCGTCGGATGGTGGTGAGCGCCTCGTTCACAAGCGCGTCGACGGCAAATAACCGTTCGTATCGTTCGGCGTAATACACGCGCGGTTTAGTCGCAGGGCGCGAGGGCGTGTAGACGCTGCAACAATCATCAAAAGGTCGGGTGGATATGGAAAACGTGTTGATGTCACGGGCGATGTCGACAATGGCGTTTTTGTCGGTGGTCGCCAGCGGACGAATGACCGGGCGGGTGCATGCGTTGTCGGTGACATGCAAGCTTTCGAGCGTTTGCGATGCCACTTGGCCGATCGATTCACCGCTGATGAGCACGGGAATGTGTTGCGTTTCGGCGTAGCGATCGGCAACGCGGACCATCAACCGGCGCATGATGGTGATGTGATAGGGTTCTGGCACATGATCCATGAGCGCACGATGAAGGGCGTAAAACGGCACTAGGTGTAAGGTCATGCGCATGCCGAGGTTATAAGTAGCGAGCGTTTTGGTTAAATCAATGGCTTTTTGCGCCGATTCGATGGTGGTGAGCGGCGTCGACTCAAAATGCATCGCTTCAAGTTCTACGCCTTGTTTCATCGTTAGAAACCCGGCCACCGGTGAATCGATGCCTCCAGAAAGCAACAGCACACCTTTTCCACCAATGCCGACGGGGAACCCACCCATCATGGGTATTTTTTCATGGTACAAGTACACGCCATGCCGGCGCACTTCAATGTAGAGGGTGATGTCGGGGTCACCGAGGTCAACGGTGAGTTCATCGTATGTCTTTAGCAACGCCGTCGCAACCTTTTTGGTGATGTCGATGGAACGAATCGGGAATAGTTTATCCGCCCGTTTGGTCGACACAGCAAAGGTCATCGCCCCGTGAATGTGTGAGCGAAGCAAAGTT
This sequence comes from Candidatus Izemoplasma sp., assembly GCA_007132465.1. Taxonomy (GTDB): domain Bacteria; phylum Bacillota_I; class Bacilli_A; order Izemoplasmatales; family Izemoplasmataceae; genus SLQR01. Next base: position 17,752 of record SLOP01000033.1, on the reverse strand, counting down.
TTAGCGGCGTTGATGATGTCTTCAAGCTGCCTTGATGTGCGCACCACATATGAGTAACTGCCCAACCCGCTGACGCGCGCAAGCAGGTTGGCAACGCGCTCGATGTCAGCGCCTTCAGGGTATACATAAAGCCGATCGTGGGCCGGCTCAAAGCGCACACGGTCATCCGACACCATGGCTTTGGCGTTGTTCACGGCTTGCTTAATGAAACGTTTCTTGTTTTGTCCTTTCAGCATCAAATCGCCGTAGCGGACAAGCAGCAGTCTCTCCATGTCATCATCTCCGAATCACACACTATTTTACCATAATTCTTGTCTTTTTGCGGGGTTTTTATTATCATGATTGCGGGTGATGCATATGCAAAACACGTTTCAAGTAACCCCTTGTCGCAACGACAATTACACGCTGTTAAAAACCCATCTACCACATTTTTTATGCCGCGAGGACACCATCGTGACCAACCTCGCCAACGTGAGTGCCTTACTTAACGTCTACCTTGATGACATCAACTGGGTAGGGTTTTACCTCTCCGACGGACAAAAGCTCGTGCTCGGCCCTTTTCAAGGCCTTCCCGCTTGCACCACCATCGCGCTTGGGCGCGGCGTGTGTGGGCTAGCGGCGTCGTCTCATCAAACGCAGGTGATTCACGACGTCACCGCCATCGACAACCACATTGTTTGCGACCCGAACAGCCGCAGCGAAATCGTCGTGCCGATGGTGAAAGACGGAGACGTTTTCGGGGTGCTCGATGTGGACAGCCCCACGGTCGCACGGTTTGATGAGACCGACCGAGCGTTGCTCGAGCATGTCGTGGCCATGGTGGTTGACATCCTGCCGTGATTGTTATATAATGCTTGCGCATGCGTAATAAAGGCAGCTACATACATGGTTTCAAGACCGCTGAACAATCCCCGATAACGGGGCGGCGAAGTAGTCTCTGCTGGCGAGATGAAACGCGATAAATTGTTCTGTCCTTGCGACTGGTATGACTCGCTTTTGTGCTTATGCAAAATCGAACAAAGGAGGAATACGTATGTCTCGCTACACTGGACCAAAATGGAAAATTTCGCGTCGCTTGAAATATTCGACGTTGGAAACCGGCAAAGAACTCGGCAAACGCCCCTATTCACCTGGACAGCACGGACAACGCCGCGGCAAACTGAGTGAATACGGCATCCAGCTTCAAGAAAAACAAAAAGTGCGTTACACCTACGGTGTCAACGAACGTCAGTTCCGCAAAACCTTCAACGAAGCGAAGAAAATGAGCGGTCGCCAAGGGGAGAACTTCTTGTTCTTGCTGGAAAGCCGTCTTGACAACCTTGTGTATCGTGCCGGGTTTGCCAAAACCCGTCGCCAATCACGCCAATTGGTTGCTCACGGACATTTTCTCATCAACGGTAAGAAAGTCGACATCCCGTCATACCGCGTCCAGCCGGGTCAGAAGGTGACGCTGAAGGAACGCTCACGCAAACTTGACATCATCAAGGATAACTTAGAAAACGTCGTCGAGCGCCTCGCATTCATCGACTACGATGAAAACAACGCCGCCTTTACCTACACGCGCTTCCCAGAACGCAAAGAGATTCTCTCGGAGATTAAAGAGAACCTCATCGTTGAATTTTACAACCGTTAACCAAAGAAAATGCCAAGCCATCCGGCCTGGCATTTTTTTTGTGCGTGTGACGTTTTCTGATGGCGCGATGCACTCACAAGTGAATGGTAACGTGCCACGTCGAGATGGTTAATCAAGCAGTGCGTCGTTCAGTTCTTCGATGCTGTCGATGGTCACATAAGCCGGTACAACCAGGCCAATGCGTGCGCCTTCAAAGTTGTAACCTAAATCAAGAAGATCATCAGAATAGTCATCCCAATACGCTTGGTGAGTGACCGGAAGCCACGCGTCGAGGAAGAAGTCGCCGTTGCCCTCAGCAAGGTTGCCAAAGAGCAGGCCAGGATCTTGTTCAGTGGACTCGACATCGTAGTTGAAATAATCTTCGATGATGGCTTCAGCGAGGTAGTTCATGGCGATGCCTTCTGCCCAGTTTACGTAGAGCAAGTCAACGCGTTGTCCTTCGCCGTCCACATCGATGCCTTCAAGCCATGGTGAATAGACATCTTCATTATCTTCCATCCATTCTCTGGCTGCGGTGGCGTTATCGTCGGCGCCTTGCATATGACCCATCAGGTCACCGAGTTCTTCGCTGGTAAGGTAGAAATTTCTAAAGAAGTCCGCTAACTCGGGGAAGTCGTCTTCAACATCGCCGCGGGCGACGGTGTGAATGTTTTCAATGTCCCCAAAAATGCCTTCGGGATCTTCTAAGAATTTCAGGTCATAATCCGCAAACTTGAAATGCGGTTCCCAGCCCGTGACGATAACCCATTCTTCGTTTTGAATGGCTTGGTCAAGTGACGCAACCATCGATGGGCCTGATCCGGAAATTACTTCAAAGTCCAAGTCATATTCATCAATGGCATTATTGGTTGCTTCCATGATGCCAGCGCCGGGGTCGATTCCGATGATTTCTCCGTACTCGAAACCATCCTCTTGGGTGCCCGTGTCGCATGCGGCTAACACGAGCAACAATGTCATTAACGGTAGTGCGAGTAATGCTTTTCTCATAAATAATTCCTCCTATGTATTTTTAGATTGTGTCAACACAATCGATGTAACTAACCTTAATGGTGATGCTTACTGAATCTATATCTTGGCACGTTCAGCCAACGAGGCCGTCAAGCGGTCAATGATAATGGCGATGATGACCACGGCTAAGCCAGCCTCAAAGCCGCTGCCGATTTCACTAATACCCCGCGCTAAGGCAAAGCGGACGTTATAGCCAAGTCCGCGCGCCCCAACCATGGAGGCGATGACGACCATGGAAAGCGCCAGCATGATGGTTTGGTTGATGCCGGCAAAGATCGTCGGTAAGGCGACGGGCAGTTGCACTTTAAACAACAACTGCTTACCGCTTGAACCGAGTGATTTAGCGGCTTCGACCACTTCTTTAGGCACTTGCTGGATGCCCAACGTCGTCAAGCGTACAACCGGTGGCATCGAGAAGATGATTGTCGCCACCGCCCCTTGGACGTTGGATATCATGCGGACCGAGAGACCGCCGCTGAATAAGGCTACCGCAGGCAGCAAGTACACAAAGGCCGGCATGGTTTGCATAAAGTCCAAGATCGGTTTGATGACGACGTTATTGGCGTTCGCTTTTCGGGCGGCGAAGATGCCAATCGGTATCCCGATGGTAAGCGCCATGATGGATGACACAAACACCAGCGATAACGTTTCCATCGTCGCGGCCCAAAGGTTCATCGAGTAAACGAGCATGAGCCCTAAAAAGGTGCCGGTGGCTAGGATGATTTTTCGCTTCTTCGTCGGAACCACAAGCAGCGCTAACCCGACAAACGTGAGGATGATGATGAAAGCCAAGACAAAATCTCTCAACCCTTCGGACATGAAGCCGAGGGCGCTGGATGGAATAAAGCTGAGTTTCAAGAGGCTTTCTACCCATTCGATCATGTACGCTAGCAAAAACTTGATGCCGTCAAAGAACCATCCGAAGAAACGTTGCAGAAAGTCGATGAGTCGTGTGAAAAAATCGCCAATAGGAACCCTGGGAATAGCGAATTGGAATGCTGTGTGTGTCATGATACATCACCTTTTCTAGCAATGCCCGCAATGACCGAGACGCGAACAATCACACCGAGCAGACGCTGATCGTCATTCACAACAGCAATCGGGTATGTCGAGGTGCTTGCCATGGAAAGAAGATCGGAAATCAAGGTGTCGGGATTGGTTGTATAGTAGTTGTTCTTCAGGGCCTCTTTTAAGGATTTAACGCCTTTATCCGCTAGGGCTTGCACGTCTTCAATGTCGACAACCCCTTGGAGTTGTTTCTTGGCGTTGACCACAAAGATGCTGCTAATTTGTTCTTTTTCCATCTTGCGTGCCGCCGCTTTGGGTCCTTCTTTCGAATCAACCACCGCAAGCGGTTTTTTCATGATGTTAGCGGCTGTGAGGACCTTAGAGCGATCCACGTTTTCAACGAAGTTTCTGACATAGTCGTTGGCGGGTTCGGTAAGAATGTTCTCAGGCGTGCCAATCTGAACGATTTCGCCATCGTACATGACCGCAATGCGGTCGCCTAACTTTAGGGCTTCATCAAGGTCATGGGTAATGAACACGATGGTTTTTTGCACTTTTTCCTGAAGCGCCAGCAGTTCATCTTGCATCTGCCGTTTAATAAGCGGATCTAAGGCGCTAAAGGCTTCATCCATCAAGAGAATCTCCGGATCAAGCACAAGCGCACGTGCTAAGCCGACACGCTGTTGCATGCCGCCTGACAGCTCAGAGGGTTTGCTGTTTTCATAGCCTTTGAGTCCCACCATTTCCAGCACATCGTACGCTTTCTTTCGACGTTCTTCAAGCGGAACTTTTTGAATTTCAAGGCCGTAATCAACGTTTTGTATGACACTCCGATGGGGGAAGAGACCAAAGTTTTGAAACACCATCGCCATCTTCTTGCGGCGAACCTCACGCAAGGCTTCTGCGCTCATTTCAACAATGTTTTCACCATTGTACTCTACGGTGCCACTCGTCGGTTCTTGCAACCGATTTAGGTTGCGAATCAGCGTGGACTTACCGCTTCCTGACAGTCCCATGATGACAAACGTTTCGCCTTCTTCCACAGAGAAACTGGCGTCTTTAACGCCGATGGTGTTGCCGGTTTCTTTGAGAATGTCTTCTTTCGTTTTTCCTTCTTTACTAAGCTGCAATGCTTTTTTGGGTGAAGGTCCGAAAATCTTGTACAGGTTTTTAACGGCTAGTTTTGGCATGTTTACCTCCGTGATGCTTCGTGGTGTCGATTCAACAGGGCGTCGTGGTTATCGTGCATCCCTGGTATTAAAAAAGCATACTCGATTGTCATCGTGTTTGCTCTTGTATATTACTATATCATGTTTAAGAAAAAATTCAACTTTCACGCTTAATGTAACTCAAGGAATCCATGATACGTTTTTTTCCCTTAAACAAGGTCTTTTTAGCTTAGATTGATGCCGTTTTGCGTTGATTTTACAACTCTTTATGAAATTTTTTCATAATGAACACGGGGCTCCACATAGGGTTTTTATGGTCACCTTAATGCAGGCGGATTCACCGTGCGGGCGCGTCTCCTTATTATAAATGCTTCTGAAGCGCTTTATTAAGGCTAATACTCTTCGTTGATGTAAACGTATTCACTGAGACTTCACCCTGAGGCGGTTTGGTGGTACAATGATGGTGTCTGGGAGGGATGCCGATGATTGTGTTTGACTTTGCCGACCCGACACTCATTTACTTGGTTTATAACCTGTTGACGTTTGCGCTCTTGTTCGCCATGGTTCGACATCGCGCATTTTTGCGTAAGCACGATCGTACCGTGTTGTGGGTAATCTTCGCGCTGCTTGCGTACAGCCAACTTATTCGCTATGGCATGCCGATCCTCACCAACACGTTTTTGGTGGCTGAACATCTGCCGTTTCAAACGTGTCGCGTGTCCAGCGTTGTCTTGCTTTATTACTTGGTTCGTCGTGATGAGCGAGCGCACCCTTGGGTTTTTTACCTGACCGCCACCGGCATCTGGGGCGTGTTTATCACCAACGGCTCCATCGCTGCCATCCCCGAACTGACCGAATATTATTTTATTGACCATACCCTGTTAGGGTTGATGCCGTTTTACCTTTTGCTGGTCAAAGATTATCGGCCATCCTATCGGCTTGTCTACGTGATTCCGCTGGCGCTGCTTACCACGACCACATTGTTTATCCCAATCAACGCTTGGCTCGGCGGCGAGTATTTTCATCTTGGCAACGTCACCATTGCCCGATTAATCCTTCCTGGCATCTCACCGATTGGTTTCTTTATCCTCCTCAGTTTAGCCCTCTTCGTGTACTTCAACATCCTCTATTGGATTGGACACAAAGTGGCCGATGCCACCACCTCGCCGATGCCCGCCAACCGACCTAGAAGCGTCTGAAAAAAAGCACTCAGATGAGTGCTTTTTAACTGGTTATTTTCGTTTTTCTTGCGGCGCGGTTTCCGCCCCTGCTTCCTGGTCGAACAACCAGAGTTTTTCAACCAATTGATCTTTACGTAGGCCCGAATAGCCCTTTAAGTTTCGGGCTTTAGACATCGCTCGCAGTTCATCGACAGACTTTTTCATCAAGGCTGCTTTGGTGTACGTTGATGGCGTGGTTTTCTCCGCTTTGGCTTCAGGTTTGGGTTTGTTCGGGGGGGTTTGGGTTGGTTTCGCTGCCTTTTGCGCTTGCCATTGGGCAATCGCATACCCGATGAACACCAGGGCGTACAAGATGAGCACGGCGGCGATGATATAAAGCATGGTTTGTTCAATCGACCAGCCGGAAAACCACACGTATGCACCGACGGTTACGAGCAGCATCTTAAACACAAACGAGCTTGGTTTCGGGCTTTGCTTCATCGCGATGAACGCGCCAAGATAACTGAGTCCTTTTAAGTATAAAACAAGTCCGATGAAAACATGCAGCGGCATCCACGTGCTGTTGATCACCAGCGCAACCGCAAACACGAGCGTTAAAATCGCATCGGTGAAGACGATGCCTTTGGCCGCATCGGTTTTAAACGATTTCAGTTCGCTTCCGAGCCGCACAAACGTGTAGCCAACAGCCACCAGCGCGACCATCCAGCGAATGCCCTCCGTGGCTTGCTCGCTGAACACAAGTGTCAACACGCCGAGGATGATTAGCACCGCGGCGAGGATGACGTTCCACAGGGGATTGGTTGTGACGTATTTTTTCATAATCTCACCTCGTCTTTACGATACCATAAATGGCCAATAATGGCAACGCAAAGGGCATAAAAACAGCGAAACCAGTGGTTTCGCTGTCGGTGCAGTCAATCATTTTTAGCGATTTAACGCGGCGTCGGCCATCTGAATAAACGCCTTGGCGCTCAGCGACGCACCGCCAATCAAGGCACCGTCGATGTTGGGTGTTTTAAGCAACGCCGGTAGGTTATCGGGGTTGACGCTGCCACCATAGAGAATGCGTACCTTGTCGGCCACCGCTTCGTCAATGGTCTCGGTGATGCGGCGACGGATGAAGGCGATGGTGGCTTCGGCTTGCTCGATTGTCGCGGTTTTTCCGGTGCCGATGGCCCACACCGGCTCATAAGCGATGACTAAATGTTCAATTTGGTCTTTGCCGAGGCCTTTGAGGGCGGCATCAAGCTGCGTGCCAACCACGGTCTCTGTTGCGTCGTTTTCACGGTCTTCAAGCTGTTCGCCGATGCAGAGGATCGGCGTTAAATGGTGGCGAAAGGCTTGGTGAAGCTTCAGGTTGACGCGCGCATCGGTGTCTCCAAAGTATTCACGACGCTCGCTGTGGCCGATGATGACATAATCGACGCCAAGGTTTTCCAGCAAGGCGGCGCTGATTTCACCGGTGTAGGCGCCGTCGGTCGCTTCGTGCATGGTTTGCGCGCCAATCCGCAAGGCTTCTCCTTGCCGTTTGACAAGGTCGCGGAGCACAGGGGCTTGCGGACAAATCACCGTCTCGACATACTCTCGAGAAGGTAAATCCATGTTGACGGCGTAGATAAATTGCAGCGCTTCATCGCGCGTTTTGTTCATTTTCCAGTTTCCTGCAATAATCGGTTTCCTCATTGGTCTCATCCTTTTTCTTAAAACATCGGTGGCGTGCTGACCCAGAGCACTTTGGCCGGTCGAGGCGTTTGGTTTTTCATGACATGGGGTTGGTTCGTCAAGTAATAGAATGTTTCTCCTTTTTTAACGGTGCGTGTCTTCTCGCCGACCTTGAGCGTGATTTCACCTTCTAAAACGTAACCGAACTCTTCACCCGTGTGCGGTTTATCTTCGAAACTCTCACCACCTGGGTCAATGTCGATGATAATCGGCTCCATGGCGTATTTTTGTGCGTTGGGCACAATCCATGTGATGGTGTGTCGACGCTGATCGTCGGTTTTAGCGTAAAAATCTTTCGGTGTGAAGATGAAGAAATCTTCTTTTTTTTCGCGGAAAAAATCCCCGAGCGTCGTGCCGAGCACTTCCAACATGTCACGTAACGTCGCAATGGATGGGCTGGTCAGATGGCGTTCGATTTGACTGATGAAGCCTTTAGTAAGCTCACAGCGATTGGCGAGTTCTTCTTGCGTCAGTCCGTTTTCCAAGCGCAACGCTTTAATCTTGTCGCCAATGTCTTTTTCGATCACGACGCGTCATCCAAACAAGCGAGTCCTGGTAAGGTCTTGCCTTCAAGGAACTCGAGGCTCGCGCCACCGCCAGTAGAGATATGGCTGAACGCGTCGGCGAAACCGAAGTTGATGGCGGCGCTTGCCGAATCTCCACCGCCGATGATGGTGGTGGCATCCTCAAGGTTGGCCACTGTCTCGCAGACACCAAGGGTACCGTGTCGGTAGTTTTCAAACTCAAACACACCCACAGGGCCGTTCCACACGACGGTGCGTGCGTTTTTAAGTAGTTTCTGGTATTTTTCGAGGGTTTCTGGCCCGATGTCCAGACCCATCTCATCAGGTTTGATGTCGTTGGCCGCCGCAATGCGTGAGGGGGCGTCGTTTGCAAACGTTTTTGTGACGCGGAAATCCAGCGGCAACACAATCTTCCCGTACGCATCTTTCAATAGCTGGTTTGCGAGCTCAAGTTTGTCTTCTTCAACCACGCTGGTACCGACTTCGATGCCTTGGCTTTTTAGGAATGTGTAGCTCATCCCACCACCGATCAAAATCATGTCGGCTTTGTCAAGCAAGTTTTTGATGACGCCGATTTTGTCGCTGACTTTCACGCCACCTAAAATGGCGATGAAAGGACGCGTCGGGTCATTAATGGCGTTGCCGATAAACGCGATTTCTTTTTCCAATAAGAACCCCGCTGCGCTTTCAGCGATGTTCGCGGCAATGCCGACGTTTGAGGCGTGCGCGCGATGGGCGGTGCCGAAGGCGTCGTTGATAAACACGTCGCCAAGCGAAGCCCAGTATTTGCCGAGGTCGGGATCATTTTTTGATTCTTTTTTGCCATCAAGGTCTTCAAATCGGGTGTTTTCAATCATCAACACGTCACCCGGTTTTAGCGTGTCAATCGCTTTTTCAAGCGCTTCGCCTCGGGTTTCGGGCACGAAGGTGACGTCGCGTTTAAGGTGCGCGGACAAGGCCTCGGCGACGGGTTTCAACGTCAGTTTGGCTTTGTCGTCTTCGCTTTTCACGCGGCCGAGGTGTGAAAAGCACACAACCTTGGCGTTTTTCTCAATCAGGTGCTCAAGCGTGGGCACAGCTTGGCGGATGCGGTTGTCGTCGGTGATTTTTCCATCGTCCATCGGCACGTTGAAGTCGACGCGCACGAGGACGGTTTTGTTGGCGACTTCGACGTCGCGTAGCGTTTTCTTTTTCATAAGGCAACTCCTTCTCAAAATCTCATACACACGTATTATACTAAATATCGTGCATAAAATCCATGCGTGCTGCTTCGCTGAAAACACTTTCTTGTTGAAGGGTTTGACGCAAGGTGCGTAAAAACGCGCCGGTCCGGGCGTGTCGTTTCGCCAGCGTCTCATAAGGCACGGTGGTGTTGAGCGCCGTTAAATCTTTAAACCACACCGTAGCGGTGCCGCTTTCGTGCCGTCGGACGCTCAACACTGCATGGTAATTGATGCACGCCACGAACGGACTCCTTAGCGCATCGGTCGTATACAAGCAACACGCCTCATCGATAAGAATGGGCACGTGTCGCTTTTTTCCGGTGATGGTTTTTACCGCGCGCATGCGCCCATCATACGTGGATAACCGCGCGATGAGTTGTTCGTTTAAATACTGGAGCAAGCCTTTGTTGAGCGTGCGTTCCCCAGCAGCGTCCTTCACGTGAATGCCTTGGTCTGTCTTGTGCACATAATGCATGTCATCGCCTCCCACTTCGAGTGTAACGCATGGAAGGCACGTTGCGGTCGGGTTTCGGTTGAAAAAAACGTCCCGGGGTTGCCCCGGGACGGTGTCACATCGATCTATAGGTTTTGGCGACGTTTTCTGGGGTGAAGCCGAAGTATTTTATGACATCCTCACCCGGGGCGCTCATGCCGTAGCGGTCGATGCCCATGACCTCATCGGCGAAGCGGTACCATAGCCCACTCGCGCCCATCTCGATTGCAAGGCGTTTTTTGCACTCCGGTGGGATGATGCTATCGCGGAACTTCTTCGGTTGGTCGAGGAAGAGTTCCATCGAGGGCATCGAGACGACGCGCACGGGGATGTTGTGTTTCTCTTTGAGCAGGGTCTGCGCGTCAAGGGCGAGTTCGAGTTCGCTGCCCGTGGCGATCAACACGCCGTCGAAATCGGCTTCATCCTTGGCGACGTAGGCGCCGCGTTTGAACGTGCCGTAGCTGATGTCGGTCGTGACGGTCGTGGCTTGGCGGGTTGTGACGATTGCCACGGGGGTGCGTTTCGATTCGAGGGCGTAGCGCAAGGCGTGGCGCACTTCGTTGGTGTGCGCCGGACGGATGGTGACGATGTGTGGGGTCGTGCGGAAGACCGAAAGCTGTTCGATCGGTTCGTGCGTCGGGCCGTCCTCACCGACGGCGACCGAGTCGTGGCTGAAGATGAAAAGCGAAGGAATCTCGCTGAGGGCCGCGAGGCGGATTGAGGGTTTCATGTAGTCGCTGAAGATGAGGAAGCCGCCGGAAAATCCGCGGAGGTTGTGGAGCGTCATGCCGTTGACGATGCCGGCCATGGCATGTTCGCGGACGCCGAAATTGATGTTTCGGCCGCTTGGGGTCTTGGCAGAGAAGTTGCCGTTGATGCCTTTAACTTTGGTTGACCCGCTCAAATCGGCTGAGCCGCCGACGAGTTCGACAATGGCTTCGGAGTATTGGGGCAACAAATTGCCAATGGCGGCGCGGGTGGCTTCTTTCGTGCCGAGGTCCACCGGGTCGGTAACGTTGTCGAGGTCGAGGTCGAGGTCGCGGGTGATGATCTGTTCGAGTTTGCTGAAAAGGTTGGGGTGGCGGTCGGCGTACTCGTCCATCATCTCGACCCATTCACCATAGATGCGGTTGTTACGTTCGGCGACGTTTTCGTAGAAGTCTCGGTAGACATCTTCGGGCACGACAAAAGGCTCATACGGGTAATCGAAGGCTTCGCGCATCTGCGCGGTCTCTTCTGTGCCGATGGGGGCCCCATGGGTGGCGCTTGTGCCTTGTTTTTCTGATCCGTAGCCAATCACGCTTTTGATTTCGATGAAAGACGGTTTATCGGTGGTTTTGGCGTGAGCGATGGCTTGATTAACGGCGTCGGTGTCGTTGGCGTCTTTGACAAGCTGATAATCCCAGTTCATGCTTTCCATTTTCATCTTGATGTTGTCGCTGGTCGTTTCGCGGGTTGGACCGTCGAGCTGAACGTCGTTTGAGTCAAACATGAGAATCAGCTTCGACAGGCCGAGGTGACCGGCGAGCGACAAAGCTTCAAGGGCGATGCCTTCCTGCAAGTCGCCATCGCCGCACAGCGTATAGGTATAATGGTCGATGACGTCAAATCCTGGGCGGTTGAAGGTGTCGCGAAGGTAGCATTCGGCGATCGCCATGCCTACGGCGTTGGCGATGCCTTGACCCAAGGGGCCGGTCGTCGATTCGACGCCGTCGGTGTGGCGGTACTCGGGGTGTCCCGGTGTGCGGGATTCAAGCTGACGGAACCGTTTGAGTTCTTCCATGCTCAGTTCGTAGCCTGAGAGGTGCAAGGTCGCATAAAGCAGAGCCGAACCATGCCCGGCCGACAGCACGAAGCGGTCGCGGTCGAACCACTCGGATTGGTTGGGCGTGACTTTCAGGTGTTTGGTGAACAGCGTGTGCATCACCGGCGCGGCGCCGAGGACAATCCCCGGGTGTCCGCTGTTGGCTTTGTTGACCATGTCGAGGCCGAGAAACCGGATGGCGTTAATGGATTTTTGCATCGTATCTCCTTCTTTCTTCAAGACTCATGGTTATTATAACGTAAAGCGGCCAAAAGTGAAACGGAAAAAGGGGATGATTGCCGGAGGCTTAGGCGGAAAAAAACACGACATGTGTCGTGTTTTAGCCAATGGATCCTTCCATCTCGAGCTTGATGAGTTGGTTGAGTTCGACGGCATACTCCATCGGAAGTTCCTTGGCGAAGGGCTCAATAAAGCCCATGATAATCATTTCGACGGCTTGTTCTTCACTCAGGCCGCGGCTCATCAGGTAAAAGAGTTGTTCTTCGCTAACTTTTGAGACGGTCGCTTCGTGTTGCACGGTCGCTTGGTTGTTTTCAACGACGTTGTAAGGCAAGGTGTCCGACGCGCTATCACCATCCAAAATGATCGTGTCGCACTCGACGTTGCTTTTGGCACCGGTGGCGTGTTTGCCGTGGCGGACGATGCCGCGGTAGTTCACCTTGCCGCCTTTGGCGCTCATCGATTTGCTGACGATTGAACTGGTGGTGTCTTTGCCGATGTGAATCATTTTCGCGCCGGTGTCTTGGTGCATGTTTTTACCGGCGAAGGCAATCGAAATCGTCGTGCCTTTAGCGCGGTCGCCCAAAAGGATGCACGAAGGGTACTTCATGTTGATGCCTGAGCCAATGTTGCCATCGATCCATTCCATGTGGGCGTCTTCCTCGACGATGGCGCGTTTGGTGACGAGGTTGACGATGTTGCTCGCCCAGTTTTGAATCGTTGTGTAACGGCAATGGCCGCCTTTGCGCACAAAGATTTCCACCACCGCGGCGTGCAGACTGTAGGTGGTGTATATCGGTGCCGTGCAGCCTTCGACGTAGTTTACTTCGGCGCCTTCATCAACGACAATCAAGGTGCGTTCGAATTGCCCCATCTGTTCGGAGTTGATGCGGAAATACGATTGCAACGGTTTTTCAACCTTGACGCCTTTAGGGACGTAGATAAACGATCCACCGCTCCAGACGGCGCTGTTTAACGCGGCATATTTATTGTCGTCAAAGGGAACCGATTTGCTGAAGTACTCTTTGAAAATCTCAGGATAATCACGAAGCGCGGTGTCGGTATCGGTGAATATGACGCCTTGGGCCTCAAGTTCTTTCATCGTTGAGTGATAAACCACTTCGCTTTCAAACTGCGCGCCCACCCCGGCGAGGAACTTTTGTTCGGCTTCGGGAATGCCGAGTTTGTCGAAGGTGTCTTTGATTTCGGCAGGCACGTCGTCCCACGAACGCTCGCTACGCTCTGAGGGTTTGATGTAGTAGGTGATGTCTTCGAAGTTAATTTGATTCAAATCAGGCCCCCAGGTTTGGTTCGGGGTGTTGATGAAATGGTTATACGATTTTAGGCGAAAATCGAGCATCCACTCGGGTTCGCCTTTAATCTCAGAAATCTCTTTGACAATGTCATCGGTCAGGCCTTTGCCTGTGTCGATGACCGATGTGGTTTCGGTTTTGAAACCGTATTTATAATCGCCGATGATGTCTTGAATGGCTTGTTTGGTTTTATCGCTCATGTCTTCACCCTTTTTTCAACGTGTCAGCAAACGCCTTCCATGCAATGGTCGCGCACTTGACGCGGGCTGGAAAGTCGCGAACGCCTTGATAGGCGAGCGCATCGTCTAATGCCTCGTTGAGTTTTTTATCTTTATTGATAATCATCGTAAGGTAATCGTCGACAAGCGCCAGCGCGTCGTCGACGGTTTCGTCTTTCATGCGTTGGCTCAGCACGCTTGCGCTTGAGCAACAAATGCTGCAGCCTGATCCATCGTGTCGGACGTCTTTCACAATGCCGTTTACGACTTTGCTTTGAATCGTCACATCATCCCCGCAACTCGGGTTTTTGATGCGACGCGTTTGGTATGTAGGATCATCTTTTAGGCCTTTGTTTCTCGGGTGCTTGTAATGGTCCATGATGATCTGTCGGTACAGGTTTTCAAGTTGATGCATGCGGTTCCCTCCTAAAAGCCGATCTCTTTAAAGAAATCACGAGCACGGCGCACCACGTCGAGGAACGTGTCGACATCGCGTTCATCGTTGTAGACGTAAAACGACGCGCGCAACGTCGCGGGCACCGCCAACCATTTAATAAGCAACTGCGCGCAATGATGGCCCGCGCGCAAAGCGACGTGATCTTCGTCAAAGAAGCTGACCGCGTCGTGCGGATGAACCCCGTCGATGTTGAAGTTCACAATGCCGGTGTCGGCTTCCGGGTTATAGACGGTGATGTCCGGTATGGTCCTTAAACCTGCAAGCGCGCGTTTGAAGAGCGCGTGTTCGTGGGCGCGCACGGTGTCAAAGCCAATCGAACTCAAGTAGTGAATCGCTTCGGCGAGGCCGAGCGCTTCGGCGATTGGTGGCGTGCCGGTTTCGAACTTGTAGGGCGTGTCCTTCCAGGTGCCACCGTCTTTCTCGACGTTGTCGTTCATGTCGCCGCCGTACTCGAGCGGTTCTAACCCTTCGAGCAACGCGCGTTTGCCGTATAAGACACCAATCCCTGTCGGACCGCACATCTTGTGGCCGGAAAAGGCCAAGAAGTCGGCATCGAGTTGTTTCACATCAAGCGGCATATGCGGCGCCGATTGAGCCGCATCAACGCTGACGATGGCGCCTTTTTCGTGGGCGAGTGGGATGATTTCCTCAAGCGGTGTCACGTAGCCCATGACGTTGGATACATGGGTGAGGGCGACGATTTTCGTCTTGTCGGTGAGCACCGACTTGAAGGCCTCAACGGTGATTCGTCCGTCTTTCGCAAGCGGGACATAAATCAGCTTGGCGCCCGTTTTCTTGGCGATTTGTTGCCAGGGGAGGACGTGAGAATGGTGTTCGAGTTCGCTGACGATAACCTCATCGCCGCTGTTGAGGTGTTGCGCGCCGTAGGTGAGGGCGACGAGGTTTAACGCGCTTGAGGCACCACGGGTGAAGACGACCTCTTCGAACGCGGCGCCGATGAAATCGGCGATGGTCTGGCGGGCGTTTGTGTATTGTTCGGTTGCGCGGTGGCTGAGCGCATACACGCCCCGGTGAACGTTCACGGGGTATTCGCCGTAGTATTCGTTCATCTTTTCGATGACGCGTTTAGGCGTCAAGCTTGAGGCAGCGGTGTCTAAATAGACAAGCCGCTGCGAGGTCAAGATGGGAAATTCGTCTTTGCGTGCCTTCATAAAGGTCACCTACTTGATTTTATCGTGGAGAAGCGTGTCGAGCCGCGCGTGGAGCGCGTCGTGGTCAATGGCGCGTTTGAGCGGCGCGAGGTAGCCTTGGATAATCAGTTTTTCAGCGTCGGTTTTGGTCATGCCTCGACTCATGAGGTAGTAGAGTTGGTTTTCGTCGATGCGGCCGATGGCGGCACCATGGCCCGCTTCGACGTCGTGTTCATCAATGAGCAAAAGCGGGTTGGCATCCAGGCGGGCGTTGTCGCCTAAAACGACGCCGCGGTTATGTTGAAAGGCTTGGCTTTTGATCATGCCTTTGTGGATTTTGCCGACGCCTTCAAAAAGCAGCGTGCTGTCGTCGGCAGCGACACCGGCGTGGTCGATTTGGCCACGGGTGCGTGGTGCCCGATGAACAACGCGGGTGTTGATGAGGCTTTCTTGGGCGTGGTCGGTTAAGGCGATGATGTTGGTATCGTTCTCGGCATATGGGCCGGCTAAGGTGACCTCGGTGTCGTGGTGTGTTGGGCCGTGAGTAAACACGCCGCCGGTGTAGACTACACGGGCGTGTTGGTTAATGTGCACGCGGTTTCTCGTCGCGTGGGCGCCGTCGCCTTCGCTTGAGATGACGCTGAGAATGTTCAAGTGGGCGTTGTCGCCAGCGAGCACGTTCAGACGCATGGTCACAGCGCGGTCGGCTTCGTGATGGACAAGGTGGATGAGGGTGAGTTCCGCGTGGCGGTCGAGTTCGAGGTGGACGTGGCGGTCGAGGTCTTTGTCGCGTGCGATGTGAACAAGCGCGAGCGGCAGCTTAGACGCGATGGTGGGTGGGACGTGGATGGTCAGGGGCGTGGTGGCGTCGGTGGGAGGCAAGGCGTCTTTTTCATAAGGAAAACGGCTGTCGATGCTCGCTTTGATGTCGCTGAGTGTGACTGCCTCGTGCGCCTTGTCGCGGCGCTCAAAATAGAGCTTGTCATCGACGTAGACCACCACTGAGGGAAGCGCGTCGATGAGCGTTTCCAGAGCCGGTGAAAGGGTCATTTCCCTTCCAGCGCCTCCTTGGTCGCACAGTTTTCAAGCAACACGCGTTCATCTTCTTCGGGCATCACGCGTTCGTCCTCGATGCCGAGTTCGTCCTTAATCCACTCGTAGCCCTCTTCGTCGATTTTCTTCATCAGATCAACCCCGCCGGTTTTGACGATGCGGCCTTGCATCATCACGTGCACGGTGTCGGCGGTGATGTAATCAAGCAAGCGTTGGTAATGCGTGATCAGCAGCATACCCATCTCGGGGTTTTTCATCTCCGTGACGTTGTCGCCGACGACTTTAAGCGCGTCGACATCTAAGCCTGAGTCGATTTCATCCAAGATGGCGATGCGCGGTTTGAGCATCTTTAGTTGAAGAATTTCGTTACGCTTTTTCTCGCCGCCGCTGAAGCCTTCGTTTAAGTAACGGTGGGGCAGGTCTTCGCTCATCTTCAGTTCGCGCACGGCTTTGTCGTAGATACGGACAAACTGAAAAAGCGACAATTTCTCATCGTCACTGCGACGGGCGTTGATGGCGGTTTTGATGAAGTCGCTGTTGGTGACGCCGGGCACTTCAGCCGGCGACTGCATCGCGAGGAAAAGGCCGGCGCGGGCGCGCTCGTCGACGCTCATCTTAAGCACGTCTACATCATCAAGGGTGATTGTCCCTTCGGTCACCTCGTAGCGGGGATGGCCCATGACGACGCTTGCGAGCGTGCTTTTTCCGGTGCCGTTAGGGCCCATGATGGCATGCGTCTCGCCGCCTTTGACGGTCAGTGAGACGCCTTTCAATATCTCGTTCCCTTCAACGCGAGCGTGAAGGTTTTCTATTTTCAGTTCAGGCATGATGATTCCTCCTTAAAAGTCCATACTTATTGTACAAAAAACAGGGTCTAAAAGCGAATGAAACGATTAACTTTCGGGCCAAAAAAAGGTGCCGCGTTGTGCGGCACCGCATTGGTTAATGTCCGGGGTCTTCGACCATGTGTCGGAAGAAGTTCTTGATGATGGTGAGCACAAATAAGGTAAGCAGCGATAACGACACGCCGAGTTCCCAGAGGTTATAGCCGAAGATGATGCCGATGATGGCGCCGATCCATAAGGTCGAAGCGGTCGTGAGACCGCTGATGTAGCCGTTTGTCTTGATGATGGCGCCGGTGCCTAAGAAGCCAATCCCAGAGACAATCTGAGCGACGATCCGTTGGCGTTCGATGGTGATTTCCGCCAAGCCTTGGTAGGTTTCGGCGAACATGAGCGCTTCATAGACCATGTGTTGTTGGACCATTGTCAATCCTGACGCGCCAAGCGCGACGAGGACGTGGGTGGTCAGCCCGGCGATTTTGTTGCGGCGTTGGCGTTCATAACCGATTAGGCCGACGAAAACTGCCGTCAACCCGAGGCCACGTAAGATATAAATTATGTCGACTGCTTGGTCCATACAATCACCGCTTTATCTTGGAATGTCGTGTTGTAACTACATATTATAACCGCTTACCCTCGTAAAATCAAGCGCTTTCACCGCCATCGGCGAAAGCGCTCGTTTACGACTTGTCCTGATCAACAATGAAGCGTTC
>SLOP01000045.1 GCA_007132465.1 Candidatus Izemoplasma sp. | reverse complement strand
CGGTGTTGATGACATCGTTGATGGGTTCGAATCCGAAGCCGAACGCGTATTTACCTAGGAGGTAGACAATGATTAACCCCGTCAGTCCAAGCCCAACCACGGCCATTCCCATGACCGCGCCGCCGCTGAAAGCAATGTCCAAGGCTTTGTTCATGCCGTAATCGTTGGCGCTGGTTGCGGTGCGGCTGTTGGCCGCAATGGCGCCACGCATGCCGATGTAACCGGCGAGGCCGCTTAACAACGCACCTAACAAGAAGGCCACAGCCGTAGGCCAGCCAATTGGTGAGATACCAATCACCACAAACAAGACGGCGACAAACGTCGCTAAAATCGTGTACTCACGCTTTAAGAACGCCATGGCGCCCTCACGGATGTACCCAGAGATGGCTTCCACTTGTGCGTTCCCTTTTGGCACGCGTTTGATTTTCAAAAACAGCACGACGGCATAGAGCATCGCCGCCAAACTGAAAAGCAGCGCGATCAACAGTAAGTGCGTTGTGGTCATGAGAATTCCTCCAGTGTAAATAGTGACGTTAATATAATAGGAACGCAGGGTTCACTTTCAATACGAAAAGTATAACAAAAAGCGCTTTCATTATCAAGAAGGAATTTGTCTATTTCTGTTTAAAATGCCGTTAAAATGCTTAATCAAGACGTTGTCAGTCGCTTCGTGACTTCTAGGGAAAATTATTTATGAAAACCACGCTTTTGTGATATAATGGGAATGATTTTAAAGAGGTGATCCCATGAGTTCGATACAAATTGCCATTGATGGACCGGCCGGCGCGGGGAAAAGCACCATTGCAAAACTCGTCGCGAAGGCCTTTCATTTTGTGTACATCGACACCGGTGCCATGTATCGGGCGGTAACATTGAAGGCGATGCGCAACCACGTAGACCTGGCCGACGAAAACGCATTTGATTTTATCGATCAAACGCGTTTTGATTATAAAGACGGTATGCTCTACATGGATGGCGAAAACGTCGATGACGAGATTCGCACTCGCGAAGTCTCTAACAATGTGTCGCTCGTCAGTTCGCACTACATCGTCAGACACAAAACCGTCAAGCGGCAACGCGAACTCGCGGAGGGGAAAAACGTCGTGATGGATGGACGCGACATCGGCTATCACGTATTGCCGAACGCGACGTTTAAATTTTTTTTGACGGCAGACGTTCAAACACGGGCGAAACGCCGGTACAAGGAAAATCTTAAACGCAACATCCGCAGCTCTTTGGCGGAGCTCGAAGAAGAAATCGCCACGCGCGATCGCTTCGATTCGAGCCGCAAACACAGCCCCCTAAGGGCTGCGGATGATGCCATCGTCATTGACACCTCCGACATGCGTATCGAAACCGTGGTCGAAACCATCAAAGCAAAAGTGAGAGAGGATGAAGCATTATGGAAACAAAATTCGCAAAAGTAGAACCGGGTAACGTCATCACAGGTGTGGTTGACGAAGTCAAACCAAACGAGGTGATTTTGCACCTGGATTACGCCTACTCGGGTCGCATATACCTAAACGAGTTAACAAAGAAACCGGTCGATTCGGCTGAAGAGATTGTCAAAGTCGGCGACAAAATCGAAGTGGTGGTGAAAAAAGTTGATCACGATAACGGCTTTGTGTTGCTAAGCCGCCTCGACATCGAAGCCGCACAAGCCTTTGATGTGTTGCAAACCTACTTCGAAGAAGACACTAAATTTGATGCCAAAGTGCTCCGCACCAACCGTGGTGGGTTGATGTTGAGCGCCATGGGGTTTGATAAACTCTTCATGCCTATCAGCGAAGTGTCGATGGATTACGTGTCGAACTTAGACGTGTTCGTCGGACAAACGCTTTCGGTGAAGGTCATCGAAATTAAGCGTAACCGCGTCGTCGTGTCGCACAAACAAGTCGAACGCGACAAAGCCAAAGAAAAACGCAAGGCCGACCTCGAAGACATCAACGTCGGCGACGTGATGGACGGTAAAGTGTCAAAAATCATGCCTTATGGTGCGTTCATCGAAATTGGCAAACGCATCGAAGGATTGCTTCATATTTCGGAAATCGCACACCACAACGTCAAGAAGGTTGAAGATGAACTGAAAGAAGGCCAGACGGTCAAAGTCAAGATCATCGACGCTAAGAAAGACAAACGTTCGCTTTCCATGAAAGCGCTCGAACCGACACCGTGGGAACAATTCCTGAAAAAACACAAAACCGGCGATGAAGTCACCGGTAAAGTCGTTAAAAAAATGCAGTTCGGCATGTTGCTTGAGATCGAACCCGGCGTTGCCGGTTTAATCAACCGTAACGACTATTCATGGAATCCACGTCAAAACCTTGCCGGTGAAGTGTCGGTTGGAGATGAACTCAACGTCAAAATCCTCAGCATCGACGCCGACAATCAGAAAATGACCTTGTCGAAAAAACACCTTGAGTATAACCCTTGGGAAGACCTTAAGGTTAAAGCCGGCGACGACGTCTCCGGTGAAGTGAAGGAACTGCGTGAAAAAGGCGCTATCGTCGAAGTCAACGGTGTCGAAGCGTTCTTGCCAATTGGCGAAATCGTCAGCGACAGACGGATCAACAGCGTCGATGAAGTGTTGAAAGTTGAAGACGTTATCAATGCCGTCATCCTACGTTTTGACAAGAAGAACTGGCAGATGGTCATCAGCAAAAAAACTTTTGATGATAAAAAAGTACGTGACGAGTACAAGAAACATTTGCGTAGCGAAAACAAAGAAGATCAATCGCAAACCCTTGGCGAATTGTTCGCCGAGAAGCTTAAAGGGTTTAAATAAAACCGTACTCGGGGAAGTGACGCGATGTTACCGTCGATTGCCATTGTTGGCCGACCCAACGTCGGCAAAAGCATGTTGTTCAATCGCATCGTCGGTGAACGAAAATCCATCACCGACGAAACCCCCGGCCTAACCCGTGACCGCTTGTATGCCAAAGCGGAGTGGTTAGGTCGGCATTTTCACGTGATTGACACCGGCGGCATCGACTTTGACGACGCCCCATTTATGAACGAAATCAAACATCAAACGGAAATCGCCATCGACGAAGCCGATGTCATCATTTTCGTCGTCGACATCCAAGCGGGCGTCACCGACAGCGACGAGTACATCGCCAGAATCCTCTATAAAGCTGACAAACCTGTCATTCTTGCGGCCAACAAAGCCGACGATAAAAGCCTCACCGAGCAAGTGTATGAGTTTTACTCGCTTGGGCTTGGCGATCCCATGCCCGTGAGCGCCATTCACGGCATTGGCATGGGTGACATGCTCGATGAAACCGTGAAGCAAATGCCCGAGGCGACCATCGATGCGTACGAACCCGACCGCGTACGCCTGTGTTTAATCGGCCGACCCAACGTTGGCAAAAGCTCTTTGATGAACGCCATCATCGGTGAAAACCGGGTGATTGTCAGCGACCGTCCTGGCACCACCCGTGATGCCGTCGATTTCCCCTTTGAACGCGACGATAAAAAATACGTTGTCATCGACACGGCCGGGTTGCGTAAACGGGGCAAGGTTTATGAAAATGCCGAAAAATACAGCGTGCTTCGGGCGATGAGTGCCATCGAACGGTCAGACGTCTGTTTGATTTTGCTTGACGCCGAAACCGGCATTCGCGAACAAGATAAAAAAATCGCCGGGTATGCCGATGACGCCTATAAAGCCTGTGTCATCGTCGTCAACAAATGGGACATCGTGGCCAAAGACGACCGCACCATGAACCGCTTCGAAGAAGAAGTGCGCGCCCATTTTAAGTTTTTGAGCCACGCCCCAATCGTGTTTGTTTCAGCTAAAACCAAAGCGCGCCTTCACACCGTGCTTCCCGTCGTTAACGACACGTTCGACGCCTACACTAAAAACGTGTCAACCAGCGTGCTCAATGACGTGATTGCGGATGCTTTTGCGATGAACCCGCCCAAAACACATGGCGGGGGTGTGCTCAAAGCGTATTATGCAACCCAAGTGGCCAGCCGTCCACCGAGTTTCTTGTTGTTTGTCAACAACATTGAGTGGATGCATTTCAGCTACGAACGATACCTCAAAAACCAGCTGCGTGCCGCCTTTGGATTTGTCGGCACGCCGATCAAAATAATCTTAAGAAAGCGTGATTGATATGAAGATTACCGTCATCGGTGGTGGATCGTGGGGTCTCGGACTTTCCAAGGTGCTCACCGACAACCACCACGACGTGCTTGTCTACGACATCGATGCCAAAATCGTCGAGAAAATCAACACGTTACACATCTGTATTCAACTCAACGAAGACATTCCCGAGAGCATTCGCGCGACGACCGATTTAACCGAAGCGGTCAATCATGCGCACGTCCTCTTGTTTGTTGTACCGACGAAGGTGTTGCGCGTCGCGCTTGCCGATGTCATCACCCATCTCGATGAGCCGAAGTTGTTCGTCAACGCCGCTAAAGGCATCGAACCCGACACGTTCAAGCGGGTCTCGGAAATTTTTACCGAGATGGTGCCGCCTCAGTACTTTGAGGGGTACGTGGCTCTCTCCGGACCCTCACATGCCGAAGAGGTTATCCGCGGGATGACGACGTTGATCACCAGCGCCTCAGAAAACGAAGCGCACGCTACGTATGTCCAAAACTTGCTGCATAACCGCGATTATTTCCGCGTCTATTCCAGCACCGATCTGATTGGCGCCGAACTTGGCGGCGCCCTCAAAAACATCTTTGCCCTCGCCGCCGGGTTGCTTCGCGGACAAGGCTTAGGCGACAACGCTACCGCCGCGCTCGTTTGTCGAGGGTTGGTGGAAATGGGAAAAATATACGAACATTTCGGTGCCACCCAAGATTCCCTCATGGGGTTGACAGGGGTTGGTGACCTGATTGTGACGTGCACGAGCCCACATTCGCGAAATTTTCAAGCCGGTTACAAAATTGGGAAGGGAAAAGATCTGCATGAGACCCTCGATTCAATGACCATGGTCGTTGAAGGCATTCGCACCTGCGAGGCGGCACACCGTCTATCCCACGAACATGGCTTAGATACGCCAATTATCGATGCAATCTACGACGTGGTTTTCAACCGCGTCGAACCGCAAAAGGCGTATGACAAGTTACTCTCTCGCGACCAAAAACCCGAATAAAAGCCTTGATCAAGGCTTTTATTTTGAATCAATTCGTTCAAATTGCTTGCAATGGGGATTTGTTGTTGCTATAATGAGCGTAGTTAAAACATTTAAGGAGGTAGAGTCTATGAACAAGACACAATTAGTCGCGCGAATTTCTGAAGTTTCAGGTTTGACAAAGAAAGATGCCGAAGCGGCACTTAATGCAACCCTTTCAACCATCCAAGAAGCGCTTTCGGCGAATGAAAAAGTTGTACTCACAGGATTTGGAACTTTTGAGGTGCGGGATCGTAAGCCTCGCGTAGGGCACAACCCACGCACAAACGAGCCAATCCACATCCCTGCTCAAAAATCTCCAGCTTTCAAAGCAGGAAAAGTCCTCAAAGACGCAGTTCGCTAAGACACCTCGCTTATCGACTTAAAACAAAAAAATACCATGCTCGCCATGGTATTTTTTTTGTCTTTGTGATACCCTTAACATTAAGAAGGGGTGAGCACGATGGAAGTATCAGAAGCCCTCATCAGAGCGCTCAAAAACGATGATGTTGAGGCGTTAAAATCGCGTGTTGAGAGGATTAATGCGACGGACCAAAAAAACCAACATCTAGGATTCTATGCCGTTCGCCAAAAAGCACACGCCGTGCTCACATGGCTGTTAAAAGAAGGGGTTGACCTACACGCCGTTAACAAGCATGGCGAGACCGTGTTACACGTGGCCGCCTATT
This sequence comes from Candidatus Izemoplasma sp., assembly GCA_007132465.1. Taxonomy (GTDB): domain Bacteria; phylum Bacillota_I; class Bacilli_A; order Izemoplasmatales; family Izemoplasmataceae; genus SLQR01. The sequence goes on along the minus strand of SLOP01000045.1, from coordinate 14,680 downwards.
TGGGCGACGCTGAGGCGTGTCGCATGGTGATCGACGCAAGCGCGGAGGTTGAAGCAGCCAACAAAAACAACCAAACACCACTCATGTACGCTGCACAGAAGGGCGACATCGACTGCCTCAACGCACTGCTAAAGGCCGGCGCTGATGTGACAACCAAAGATTACGAGGGATGCCACGCGCTGTTTTATGCTATCAAAAGTAAACGCCTTCGCATCGTTGATCGGCTTCTCGAATCCGGGGCGCCGGTTCATTGGTTAAATGACAAACACGAATCCCTGATTCACATCGTGTGTGCTCACGGGTTGCCAAGCATCTTTGAACGGCTCATCGAGCAAGGGGTCAACCCTTATCAGAAAAACATCTACCATCAAACCGCGCTGCATTACGCCGTGCTTGAACCGATGGAATCGCTCACCGACCGCCTGATTGATCTTGGGCTCTCAAGTTACGATAAGGACCATTTTGGAGAATCACCCTATGACCGGGCCGAACTAAACGGGTACGACGCGGCGGTTCTTAAATTCACACGCCTTAAAAACGACCCCTCTCACCGCGAAGCGATCAAACGTTACCCCCTACATCACGCGCTTAGACGAAACCGCTTCGACGAAGCGCTTGCACGCATGGAAACCGACGACGTCAAAGAAAAAGATCGCTACGGTAATAGCCCATTGTTCTATGCGTTGATGCTGAGGGATCACTTGCTCGTTGATGCGTTGCTAAGCAAAGACGCGCCGCTAAACGACATTGACGCGTTGCATCGTGACGCGTACTTCTACCCAGTGCTTGAAGGAAACATCGGCCTCATCAAGCGTCTCATCAGCCGGGCAGACACACCGCCTTCTAATACAACGATGGTGCTTGCCAAAAGCCTGAATCGCCTCTCAGTGCTCGCGCTACTTTCGCCATAAAAAAAGATTTCGAAAAAACCTTGGCCGCCCACGGCGGCCTTTTTACATGCCAATCAACATCACGCTGACGACAAACAAGTTCCAAAGCATGTGCATGCCAATGACAATGTCGAGACGCCGGTCGGTGAGTTTATAAATCACCCCGAACGCGACTCCCATGGCCACATACGGTAACAGTTCAAGCACGTGCGAAAATCCGGTCATCATGTGAATCGCCCCGAACAATAACGAGCTGCCGAGTATCGCAGCCGTCGCGTTCCAGCGACGTTCCATTAACCCAAACACGCCTTTGCGGAACACGAGTTCTTCAATGATGGGGGCGAACAGCACCCCGAAGAGGCCCACGGCTACGAAATTGTACCATGCGCTTTGGGCCATTTGTTCGAGCGATTCTTGGTTGGCTGAGGTATCGGTGATGCCAAACTCGCTAAGCACAATCCCGACCAACGTGCTGGTGCCAAGCATGAAAAAGAAACCGCCGATAATGACACCAAGCGTGTAGCCCTTTTGCATGCGGTGTTTGGCGAGCATCGTCTTAAGCGGTCGATAGGCCACACGAACCATCAGCGTGGCTAAAATAGCATAATAGATAAGCTGCCCATAGGCTGCGAACGTCAAACTGTCATCGGCACCGGGCATCAGCCACAACGCCATTGTGTAAACCACGCTAAACGCCACCAAGCCCATAGCATAAAGGAAAATCAACCGCCATTCTAGGCGGATTTCACGCATCGCTAGGTCGTCTTGCATCGCACGCACCCTTTCATGAGAATTTGTCTCATGGACATTATAGCATATGGCGCGGAAAAACACCCGCTAATGCGGGGTTTTGTTGACAAGGGCCGGGGTTGTGGTATCATAATATCAAGATATCACGCCACCATCCCCACGATAGGAAGTGACGCCATGGCAAAAAAAACGTTTGCTGTCATCGGCCTCGGTCGCTTTGGCACCGCGGTCGTTGAAGAACTGATTAAAGGCGGATTCGATGTGCTTGTCATTGACCGAGACGAAGCACGCATCGCCAAAGTTGCCAAAACCGCGACGCACGCAGTGGTGCTTGACACATCCGATGAGAACGCTTTGCGTGAAGTTGGAATCACCAGCATCGACCACGTGATAGTCGCCATTGGAAAAGACATTGAAGACAGCATTTTGACGACGCTTATCTTGAAGGAACTCGGGGTAAAACGCGTCACTGTCAAGGTGCAAAACGAATACCACGAAAAAGTGGTTCGTAAAATGGGTGCCGACGATGTGATACAACCCGAGAAACTCATGGGTAAACGTCTGGCTCACCGCATCGTCACCAACAACATCCTCGAATACTACGATCTCAACGAAACGCACAGTTTCATCGTGGTTGAAGCCTCAAGCAAGCTGGTCGACACGACCGTTATCAACCTTGATTTACGCCATCGATTCAACATCAACATCGTCGCCATCAAACGCGGAGAAGACGTCATCATTCCCGAACCCGATGAACGCTTCGCTGAAGGCGATCAGCTGCTTTTGGTTGGAAAGAACACCGACTTGAACCGTTTTTCTGTTTGGTGTGCAAAATAGAAAAAGCCTTTTTCAGAAGGCTTTTTTTCGTGGAGGTGCCCCATGGACCAACTCGTCATTGCCACCCATAACGCGCATAAACTCGATGAGTACCGACTCCTGCTTGAACCGTTGAAAATCGAAGTGTATTCACTGGCTGATTTTCACATTGACGAGATTAAAGAAACCGGCGAAACCTTCGCGCACAACGCGCGACTTAAAGCGCGCGCAGTCAAGAAGCATACTGACATGCTCGTCCTCGCTGATGATTCGGGATTGGAAGTTGAGGCGTTACATGGTCTACCTGGCGTCCACTCCAAACGCTATAGCGCCGCCGCAACCGACCAAGCTAATAACGCCAAACTGCTCCAAGCGATGAGCCAAGCAACCAACCGTGCAGCCCGTTTTGTGGCGGTCGTGTGTCTTATCGATGAAGCCGGTGAGGAACATCTGTTTGAAGGCGAACTCCACGGCTATATCCACACAGCCGAAGCCGGAAACGGCGGTTTTGGTTATGACCCTGTCTTCATTCCCGTCGGCCACACCGCAACCCTTGCCGAACTCGGCATGGCCACAAAAAACAAACTCTCACACCGCGCACGCGTGCTGCGTAAAGTGCTGCACTTTCTTGAACAACGCGGGTGAATAAAGGGAGATAACACGACCTGCGAAGTGGCGTTGACACAAGCTTTAGATGACTAAAGCAAGGCAGATGCCTATCGACTGACACGCTTGGCTTCATTTTCCCGCATCATTACCTTCTGCCAGGGTCACAGCGCACGAAAACACCCTTATGCCATACCGTATCACGCCCTTCAACGCCACGGTCATCCTCACCCACGATAATAACGTTGTCGAACAAATCAACCGCGTGATTGAACGGCGGTTGGTCGCATAACAGTGGACGTCGATTTGACGTGAAACCGTGACCATTTAAACATGAAGGAGGGATTGTGTGAAGCTGCTTGTTTTTAGCGACGTGCATCGTCACCGCACAAGGCTTGAAGGGATACTGCAGGCTCATCAAAATGCCGACATGATCATCAGCCTTGGCGATGCAGAAGTCAAGTCCGCTTACTTGCAAGCGCGCGACATCGTCGCCATCAAGGGAAATCATCCCTTTGATTCCGGGGTGACATTAGAACACATGCTCACCGTTGAGGGAAAAAAGATCATGCTGACGCACGGGCATAAACACAAGGTGCGCAAAGGCATTGAGAAGGTGTTTTTCGCCGCTAAACTCAAAGGCGCCACCATCGTGCTTTACGGCCACACCCATGTGGCCAGCCACCACCACGTGGAAGGCATCCACCTAATTAATCCGGGCGCGGTCTCAACATCGCGTAATCACAACCCGGAAACCTACGCAACCATCACGTTTGAAAGCGCCACCGTGCACGTGGTTTGGCATCACGCCGATACCCACGAGCCGATTCACGACACAACATTATCTTAGGAGGATTCATGGCCAAGGTTAAACTGATTACCGACAGCACCTGTGACTTATCCCCGGCATTGTTAAAAGCACACGACATCGATGTTGTGCCGCTGATTGTGACGCTTGGAGACAACTCGTATTACGATGGTGTCACGCTTTCAACCAAACAGATGTACGATAAAGTCGAAAAACACGACGTCCATCCGAAAACTGCTGCCGCCTCGCCGGGAGCCTTCATGGAACGGTTTGAGAAGTACCTCAAACAAGGTTACAGCATTTTCTACACCGGCATCGGCTCCAAGTTTTCGGGCACCTACCAAAGCGCTCAAACCGCCCGCAACATGGTCGAAGTCGAAGGCGGCCGCAACAACATCTTCATCCTCGACAGCCACAACCTGTCAAGCGGTTCGGGGTTACTGATGCTGAAAGCGGCGAAATACCGCGACCAGGGCCACGATGCCGAAACCGTTCATCGCAAGGTGCGTTCCCACGTGCCCAAAGTGCGGAGCCAGTTTGTCATCGACACGCTCGAGTACTTGCACCGGGGTGGTCGTATTGGCGGTCTGAAACACATGATGGGTTCCATGTTGCGTCTAAAACCAATCATCAAAGTTCGCGATGGCGCCATGCACGTTGGAAAGAAAGCCCGTGGAAACATCAAAAAAGGGATTGATCTAATGATTGACGAAGCGTTAAAACACACCGATGATATCGATTCCGATTGTCTCATGATTACCCATTCGCTTTCACCGGACATGGCCAGTTACATCCATCAGCGCATCGAAGATGAATTTTCCATCAAGACCATCCATGAAACCGAAGCCGGCTGCGTGATTTCATCGCACTGCGGAAAAGGCACCATCGGCATTCTCTACATCTTGAAGTAAGGGCGAAAAAACGCGCTTTTGATAAAAAGGAAAAGGTCGTTTTTCCTTTTTATTTTGCCCGAATTATGGTACACTTTTTAGTGAAAAAAGAATGGTGGATTGCCCATGGATGACAAGCCTGAAAAAATGAAATCGCGCCATAATCAACGCATCGCTGCCGTCGAGATACTTTACGGCATGGATTTACGTGGCGACGATGAGTTTATCCCGACCGACGATGATTTCACCAACGAACTCGTCGCCGGGGTGACGAAGTACCGCACCACGATTGACGGGCACATTGAAAGCCAACTTGAGCGCTGGACATTAAAACGCGTGTCGTACGTTGACCGAGCGATTTTACGCGTTGCCACCTACGAGATGTACGGGCTTAACACCCCAGGTGAAATCGCGATTAACGAAGCGCTGGAACTGACCCGACGCTTCACCGACGAAGGAGACAATAAGTCCGTGCGGTTTAATAATGCCGTCCTCGATAAAATCAAGAAATCCTTGAAAAAGTAGGGATATCATGAGCGCCGAAGCCTTAAGCGTTAGTCAACTCACCAAATACATTAAGGCCAAGTTCGATACCGATAAACACCTGCGTGACGTGTTGCTTGAAGGCGAAATATCCAACTTCAAACGCAACGTGAGCGGGCATTTTTACTTTACCTTAAAAGACGAACACGCGCAAATCAGTGCGGTGATGTTTCGTAGCCACGCAACGCGCGTTGATTTCGCACCCAAAGAAGGAGACCGTGTTCACGCGCGCGGTTATCTAAGCGTTTACGAGCGCAGCGGGCAATACCAGATTTATTGTCAGACGTTGAGCCCGGTAGGCGAAGGAGATCTTTACCGCGCCTATTTAAAACTGAAAGAAACCCTTCGCAAAGAAGGCCTTTTCGACACCCACCATAAGCAAGCGCTCCCGCGGTTTCCTAAGCAGATTGCGGTCATCACCTCACGCACCGGCGCGGCGGTGCGCGACATCATCCAAATTATCAACCGCCGCTACCCGCTCGTGAAGATTCTCGTCTATCCAACGGTTGTGCAAGGCGAAAACGCACCGCGAGCCATCGTAGATAACCTCATTCGTGCCGATCAAAACCCTGACAACGACGTTATCATTGTTGGCCGGGGTGGCGGCTCAATTGAAGACTTGTGGGCCTTTAACGATGAAACCGTCGCCCGAACCATCCACGCTGCCACAACGCCAATCATCAGCGCCGTCGGGCATGAGACCGACGAAACCATCGTCGACTTCGTTTCCGACACACGAGCTCCCACCCCTTCAGGCGCCGCTGAACTCGTCGTGCCCGACCGCGAAACCTTGCGGCGCGACATCAACCAACACCAAAGCCGCGTTTACGACGCCGTCAACCGTCTAGCGAAACTCAAAAAAGATGCCTACGCACGCCTTGAAACCCGGCATGTCATGCGCGATCCACTGCGTCTGATCATGCCACACGAACGCGCGTTCACGCACCTTTATGACACCTTGCGACTGGTTCATCCACAGCGCCGTCTTGACGACGTAAAAACCAAAGTCCATGATAAGAACCTGTCCTTAAACAACGCTCACAAACGCTTGCTTGAGCGTAAACGTGAGCAACTTCGGGCGTTAAGCGACACCTTGCGTCATGTGAGCCCGGTGGCAATCATGGAAAAAGGCTACGTGCTCGTTCGCAAACACGACAAACTCATCAAAAACGTCCGCGAGCTTAGCGCGGGCGATGCGATTCACATCGCCTTTCACGATGGGAAGGCAACCAGCACCGTCACCTCGATAGAAAAGGATGATGATCATGAACGATAAGCTATCGTTTGAAAAAGCACTTCAAGCGCTTGAAACCCTCGTCGACGAACTTGAGAAAGGCGACCTTCCTTTGGAAGACGCCGTCAAGAAGTACGAAGAGGGCATGCGCCTCTCCAAACAATGCAAAGCGATGCTTGAAAAAGCTGAAGCGGCGCTTGTGCGCGTCATGAACGATAACGACGAAGAAACGGACATGGACGACGCCTAAAGGAGGAGTGCCCGTGGAGCTTAATCACATCAAAGACCCTTCGGTACTCAAAACCATGAGCATCGCTGAGTTGCAGTCGCTCGCGGCCTCGATTCGCGCCTTTTTGATCGAATCGATTTCACACACCGGCGGTCATCTTTCCAGCAACCTCGGTGTTGTTGAGTTGACGATGGCGTTGCACAAAGTGTTTGACTCACCTACCGATGCGCTTATCTTCGACGTCGGCCATCAGGGCTACGTTCACAAAATATTAACCGGTCGTGCCGACCGTTTTTCGACGTTGCGTCAAACCGATGGCTTGAGCGGGTTTCTCAAACGAAACGAAAGCGTGCATGACGTTTTTGAAGCAGGCCATGCGTCCACATCGCTGGCGGCGGGAGCCGGCATGCTTCACGCCAAAGACATCACCCGTAACGATGGTGAAATCGTCATGATTATCGGCGATGGAGCCTTGGCAAGCGGCATGGCCCTTGAAGCACTGAATTACATGGGACACGATCGCCGCAGAGCCCCCATCATCATATTAAACGACAACGAAATGAGCATCGGCCAAAACATTGGCTATTTGTCTAAACTGCTCACAAAGATACGGTTGAAACGCAGCTACCGAACGCTCAGAAAAGCGGCAAAAAAACTCATCCCAGGTGCCTTTAAAGGCTTTGGCGCGAAGGTTGAACGCCGATTGAAAACCTTCATCAGTGGCCACAGCACCTTTGAGGACCTCGGATATCAGTACTACGGCCCCATTGACGGCCACAAATTCTCTCACTTGCTTAAAGCATTCCGCGTCGCAAAAGAAGAAAACAGACCATGCATTGTTCACGTGAAGACGGTGAAAGGTAAGGGTTACGCGCCGAGTGAGCTTGACATGACCGGGAAATTCCACGGCGTCAAACCTTTTGACATCGTCACCGGCGAAACAACCACAAGCGAACCACATGAACGCACCATGAGTCGAGCGGTTGCCGATTACCTTACGCGGCTTGCGCATCGTCGCAACGACATCATGGTAATCACCCCGGCCATGGTGGCGGGAAGCGAACTTGATGAGTTTGTGCGCGCGCATCCCAAGCGTCTTATCGACGTCGGCATCGCCGAACAGACCGCCGCGACGATGGCCGCAGGCATGGCGCTCAGCGGGGTGCGGCCGTTTTTAAGCATTTATTCGACCTTCCTGCAGCGTGCCTACGACCAAGTCCTTCACGACATTGCCCGCCATCAGGCCGATGTCATCATCGGCATCGATCGCGCCGGCATTGTTGGCGCTGATGGCGACACGCATCAAGGCATATACGACATCCCGATGTTGTCGCATGTGCCTAACTTGACAATCGCTCATCCGAAAAATGTTGCTGAGCTTTACGGCATGCTCAATTACGCGTTTACGGCACATCACGGGCCTTACGTTGTTCGTTACGCCCGCGGTGCGATGGTTGATGTCGAGGACGATGGTTACGACACCACACCGATTCCACCCTCGTGGGAAAGTCTCAGCGACGGGACTGAGGCAACCTTAATCACCTTTGGCGCATGCGTCACCGCGTTTCAGGAAGCGATTCAAGCGCACCATCTTCCGATTCGCTTAATCAACGCCCGATACATCAAACCACTTGACGCCTCGATGCTTGCGGATGTGGACACGGATAAGCCCATTTTCACCCTCGAAGAATCCACCGTTCGCGGCGGCCTGGGTGAAGCCATACTAGCCCACCTCGTCGAGCACGACAAACGCCCGGCGTGCTTTCGTATGCTCGGGTTTCGTGAAGCGTTTGTCCCCCATGGTGCTCGCGATGACATGATGAAACGCTATGGACTCGATGTTAACAGCGTGCTCGCGAAAGTGCGTGACACCCTTGCGTCTTGACCGCTACCTTGTTGAGGCCGGGCACATCCAGAGCCGTCACCGAGCCCACATTGAAATTAAACACGGCCGCGTCCGTGTCAACGATCACATCGTCACAAAGCCAGCATACAGTGTGAAACCAAACGATACCGTGACACTCGATACGCTCTACAACCCCTATGTTTCCAAAGGCGGATTGAAGCTTGCCCACGCGTTAAAGACATTTGGCATCACCGTTGATGGCACCACGATCCTAGATGTCGGCGCTTCCACCGGCGGCTTCAGCGACTGTGCCCTCACCCACGGCGCCACGCATGTCATCGCCGTGGATGTGGGTCACAATCAGCTACACCCGCGTTTGCACCACGACGATCGCATCACTTCGTATGAAAAGACTAATTTTCTCGACCTTAATCCCACCCTCATCGCGCAAGCCGATGTGCTGATTATCGATGTCAGTTTCACCTCGGCCGTGCCGCTCATTATCCACGCATACGATTATTTTTCTGGCCCCACGGTGTGGCTGTTAAAACCGCAGTTTGAACATGGGGCACCACCCAAAAACGGTGTCATCAAGCACCCAAAAGATCATCAGCTCGCCATAAACAAAGCGTTTGCGGCCCTCAGACCGCACCGGATTCATCCACAAGCTATCACCCCGAGCCCGCTTTTAGGGGGTTCGGGCAATCGTGAATTTCTCGTGTGGTTGGCCCGAGGTGATTGCGCCGTCGACATCGACGTTCGCAACGCCGTCGCCCAAGCCCACACCATCAAGGGGTGAGAACATGCTCAGCTATCTATCGGTTAAAAATTTCGCCATTCTCGCCAACATTGACGTCGAATTCGATACCGGCATGACGGCTCTCACGGGAGAAACCGGGGCGGGGAAAAGCCTGTTGATTGATGCGATTGGTTTGTTGCTTGGTGATCGTGCGACGGAAAGCGTCGTGCGTTCTGGCGAGGACCATTGCCACGTCAGCGGCCTTTTCGTCGGGTTATCGGACGCTGTCAACGCCACCCTCGACGACCTTGGCATTCCTCACGACGATGGCGAACTGCTCATTGAGCGCGACATTTCAACCACCAGTCACAACCGTATCAAACTAAACCGTAAACCCGCGACCCTCGCTGACCTTCGCAACGTCACCCGAATGCTTGCCGACATCCACACCCAACACGACACCAAACGCCTGATCAACCCTGACACGTATTTGGATTTGATTGATCGTTACGAGGAAGCAATCTCAGATAAGCTCACCGCCTACCAAGATAAGCGTCACAGCTACCTCGAGGCGTTGAAACAACACAAGACCCTTCGCGCTGAGCGCGACCAAGCCGAAGAAAAAAGAGATTTCTACCAATACCACATGGATGAAATTGACAAACACACCTTGCAAGAAGGCGAAGAAGAGGCACTGGAACAACGCCTTAATGAACTAGAGAACTTCGATCGGTTGTTTCAGTCGGTTCGCGAGGCAGAATCAAACCTTAAATCACACGATGCCCTCGAACGTGTCTATGACGCCGCCAAGGCACTCAAAAACCTGAGCGATCTCAGCGCAACCTACAGCGACCTCGCCACCCGAATCGAAAGCGCTTACTACGAACTGGACGACATCAAAGACACTCTCACAGAGACACGCGCCAACCTCGATTTCGATCCCGCAGAACTCGAACGCCTTCAAGCGCGCCAACACGACCTTGCATCGCTAAAACGCAAACATCGCAAAAGCGTTGATGAACTGCTTGCGTATCGTGACGAGTTGGCTGATGCGATTGCGGCGTTTGACACCATGGATGAGCGGATTGCCGATGCGAAAAAAGCCTTGGTCAGCGCATTTAATGCCGCCAAAGACGCAGCTCTTGCCTTAAGGCACACTCGCCAAGAAGCTGCTAAGCACATCGAAAAAAGGCTCGTGGACGTGCTCGAAAGCCTCGAACTCAAAGGCACCCGATTTCACGTTGCGTTCGATCAGCGCATTGAAGAGGATGCACTCGAGGCCATGGCGTGGTTCACCGAGCGTGGCGTGGATATCATCGATTTTCACGTATCGACCAACGTAGGCGAACCGCTTAAACCACTTTCACGCGTGGCGTCGGGAGGCGAACTGTCGCGTATCATGCTGGCGCTTAAAACCATCTTTCTCGATCGCATTCCGGTCTCGTTGATGATTTTTGATGAAATCGATACCGGCGTCTCAGGCTACGTCGCCTCACAGGTAGCCAACCACATGCGATCGATTGCTCAAAAAACCCAAGTGCTTGCGATTACGCATCTGCCGCAAGTCGCCGCTCGCGGTGATCGTCATCACCGGATTGTGAAAACCGTCGAACGCGGTCGGACCAACGCCCGCATTGAAAAACTTGATCATCAAGGACGACTTCACGCTCTGGCCGCGATGATTTCATCAGGCAAGATTACCGAATCCGCGCTCAAAAGCGCCGAGGAGCTGCTCAAATAAAAAAAGCACGCCACGCGTGCTTTTTCATCACGATTTCGTCAATACTGTTGAATGACTTGAAAGAGCAAGAAGATGGTTCCGGCAACGATCCCGAGCAGGAACGCCACGGCCAGGATGACAACCACCGTACGGCCCCATCGTTTCTTAAGGGGGTTTACGTACACTGATTTTTCCTGTTCTTGCGGTTTTCTTTTCCGTTTTCGGCTCTTAGGCATGGAATCACCTCAATTGTTTGAAATTCATTGCTTTTTCCATTATACAGCACATCACGTGAAAAGGAAAGATAAAGCATGAAAAAATACCGGATCCTCTTTCACATCGACCTAAACGCCTTTTTCGCCAGTTGCGAAGAAGCTGAAAATCCCGCGTTGCGCAACAAACCGATTGGCATCGGCAAAGATAGCGACCGCGGTATTTTGACGACGGCCAATTACGTCGCCAGGCAGTTTGGTGTCAAGAGTGCCATGCCGGTGGCCGAGGCACGAAAGCGCTGTCCGAACCTGCTTGTCATTCCGGGAAACATGGCCCTATACCAGCGGTACAGTGAAATCTTTTTTGACACCATCCGCACAATCACCGACCAAGTTGAACCAGCCTCCATCGATGAAGCTTACCTCGATGTAACGGATCTCGCCGAGCGCATTCACCCGGTTAAACTTGCTGAGAAAGTCCAACGAACGTTACATGAAAAACACCGCTTGCCGGTGTCGATTGGCATCGGTCCGAACCGGTTTTTGGCAAAGATGGCAAGCGACATGAAAAAACCGCTTGGAATTACGGTGTTACGGAAACGCAACGTCAAAGAAAAACTGTGGCCTTTACCCATTGAACACATGCATGGCATCGGCAGAAAAACCGTGCCTGATCTCAAACTGATTGGCATTCGTACCATCGGCGACCTCGCGAGGTTTGAAGACAAGCATAAACTCGCCAAGTTTCTCGGCAGTCAAACCGAGGCATTCATCGCCAAAGCCAACGGAGAGGGAAGCGCATACGTTGATCCTAGCCGCGCCGAAATCGTTCACAGCATCGGCAACTCAAAAACCTATGAAACCTTTTTGCATGATTATGCATCCATGCTTGCAGCGCTTGAAAAACTGACGGAAAAAGTCGTGCAGCGACTCAACAAAAAGCAACTCGCCACCAAAAACGTTGGTGTGCAAATGCGTAGCGCAGAATACGTGCAGCGATCGAAGCAAGTGACCTTGCCGCAGCACACCGCGAGTTACGACACCGTCTTTGACGCCGTTGAGCATCTGTTTGACGATCTTTACGAAGATAAGCCGGTCCACCTGCTTGGCGTCAGCGTGTCACACCTGATCGAACAAACCCACGTGGTGCGCCAACTCAATATTTTCGAAGCCAAAGAGCCGCTCGAGAAAGACGTCCACATTGCCAAACTGCTTGAAAGCATCAATCGTCACTACGATAAACCGCTTCTTAACAAAGGAATCAAGAAATAATGCAATTGTTGTTTATTGGAAACTATGGTAAAATTAAGGCTAAGATTAGCATCCCGTGGGAGTTGGGAATATGAAACGCATTTACATCACCATGCTGTTTTTCCTTATCGGTCTGACGCTTTTTGCGTGCGGACCCGATGTCATCATTGACGACGACGACCCTGTTTTCAGTCATCTTATTGTCGAAGGACGCGACCCTGTCCTTGATGGGGATCTCGACACGTACTTAGTCGATAAAAACGATGAAATTACCGTTGAGGTTCACTTCAACAACCCTCAGGGCGTGCAAATAAACTCGGTGACCATCAGCGGACAAACCTACCGTTCAAACCGATTTGAAGCTGATCCCATGTATCAGACGCTGACCCTTAACTTGCGTTTGCGTGTCCCTGGCGAAATCACGTTTGCGTTGGAAAGTTACCTTCATTCGGGCACAGAAAACGTCAGCGTCCAGACCAACAACCAGTACCGCGTTTTCGTTCGTAAAACAATGCCGACTGCCACGCTTATTTCTCTGGATTCCAATACCACCAGCATCCACGCAGAAATCCGAATCAACGATGAAGACGACGTTATTATCACGGACTCCGCCCACGCAATCTTATACCGCGGTGATGAAGAAGTTGACCGCGTCATGCTTGAACGCGCCGCGTTGAACCTCATCAATTTCACCGACCTGTTAAGCGACGGTGACTACGACCTTGTCGTCGTGGTCGATTATGATCTTGATGATGGGGAAGGCACCCGCGAAGATGAAACGCTGTTGGCGTTGGACACCATCCGCACCGACGCTAAAACGGCACCGAGCGCAACCATAACCACCACGGCAGTTCATGAAAACGCCTTGGTGTTTGCCGTGCATATGACCGATCCTTTCGGCGTCATTGAGGAGGAAAGCGTCCGTGTTGACCTTTGGCATGAAGGAAGCCTCCTGCAATCCCTAGACAATCTCGAACCACAAGACCTCGCGACGATTACGTTCGACGGGCTCCTCAACAACAACACCTACACCCTCGAGGTGTATGCAGATTATAACCTCAGCGATGCTGAGGGCCTTCGAGCAGATGTGTTGTTGGCAACCCTGAGTGTCAACACCTTACAAACTCCGCTCCCGGACATTACCACCAGCATCGTATCGACTGGCACGAGTCACCTGAGCGTGCGCGTAGACACCTCACCGAGCCACACCCCGCTCGATAACGTTCGCATTCGCGTCTATGACGTGGCCACCGACACCCTGATTCGCACGGTGTCGGTTATCGAAACGATTGCCGAGGTCGACATCCTCGACTTGCTTGCCAATCGACAGTACCGACTCGACGTGGTGGCGGAGTTTGACCTTGGAGACGGACAAGGCACACGTCAAGACGTGCTTAGCGTCGTTGTCCATCAAACCAACGCAAACCAACCGCCCACGGGCGCCGTCACCGACATATCGTTTACCCATACCGCGGTACACTTTGCCTACACACTGAACAACCCGAATCAAACCGCCCTTTCAGGCACCTTCATCGCACATCTCTATGAAGATGGCATCCTCATCGATTCGATGACCTTGACGCTTGGTTCGGGCCAACAAGCTTTTGAGAACCTAACCGTGGCCAACGATAAAACCTACTCGGTGACCTTGAGCATTAATTACAATCTTCGCGACGGTCAAGGTGACGTGGAAAACCACTTCCTATCAAGTCGCTCTAAGTCCGTAGCGACGTTAAAAGCCCCTGAAGGCAGCATCGATGATATTGCCATCACTGACACCGGTATCCGCATCGATTACACGTTCTACGACGCCGATAACACGTTGGAAGAAGATGGGTTGGTCCTGTCGTTTAACGGCATCGTCTACATCCTTGACCCTGATGCCACTTTCCTGATTATCGACACGTATCTAAACGACCAAACCTACACGGTTAACATAAGCGCAACCTACCTCATCGGGCACATTCAAAGCATCACATTGGATGAACTCACCTTCGCCGTGCCAACCCTTTCAACCCCTGACCTTGACCTCGAGGCGAGCGCCAGCGGAAACATCATCACCGGCGAGGCAACCATCACCGATCCTGAGGATACCATCACCGCCTACACCATCACCCTTTCCCTTGATGATACCGAGGTTGATAGT
>SLOP01000019.1 GCA_007132465.1 Candidatus Izemoplasma sp. | reverse complement strand
CACTGACGACAACGGCGCTCTACGTACAAGGAAAAGTAGGTGCCTCAAATGCATGGGGCATCGATTTACAAAACCGGTGCTCAACCGGCGTCAGTGCGCTTAAAATCGCTAAAGACATGTTGCTTGCAGACGATGACATCGGCACAATCATGATTGTTGGTGGATACCGCAACGGCGATTTTGTCGATTTCACAGACAAGCACATGTCGATGATGTATAACCTGTCGGCCGGCGGCGGCGCCATTATATTAACGAAGAACCTCGGTAGAAATGAATTGCTCGGTTCGCACATCATCGCCGATGGCACGCTCGCGCGCACCGCCGGCGTCGAGATTGGGGGCACCGTTAACCCAATCACGAAGGAAAACCTTGATCAAGCCTACAAGTCTCTCAGGCTCATGGAACCCGAGAAGATGAAAGCACGCTTGAATGAGGTTTCAGTAAGCAATTGGTTCACGTGTATTGATCGTGCGTTGGAAAAATCACAACTGTCGCGACGCGACATCGACTATTTAGCGATTTTACACATTAAGCGTTCCGGACATCAGGGCATGCTTGAAGCACTTGATTTAGGTGAGCATCAAACGATCTACTTGGAAGATTACGGCCACCTCGGACAGATTGACCCAATTCTGTCTTTGCAACTTGGCTTAGAACAAGGAAAAATTAAGGACGGTTCCGTCATCTGCATGATTGCAGCAGGCATCGGGTATGCCTGGGGCGCGTCCATTGTCCGATGGGGTGAAACACAATGACGTTCGAAGCTTTCATCACGACATTCTTCATCAGTTTGCGACATGGCAGCATTGTCGCGTTGGCAACACTCGGCATCGTGTTGATTTATCGCACCAGCAAGGCGACCAACTTCGCACAGGGCATGATTGGTACGTTTAATGCTTACGTCGCCGGTTACTTGATGATTCATCACGGCGCTTCAATTTGGGTCGCGACGCTTGTCGCGCTCATCACTGCCTTTATCACAGGCGTCATCATCGACAAACTGTTCATCCGACCGGCATCAAAATCGTCGGCCGTGGGAAAACAAATCATGACGCTTGGCATTATCCTTATTCTTGTGGGCATCATGAACATGAATTTTGGTTTAATCGGCCGAGTCACCAACACAAACAACCGCGTGACCCGTTTTATTCCCACCACACAGACCGTGTCAATTTTCGGTCAAAACATTCCGTGGGACACGGTGTTCGTGACTGTCCTTGCGATGGTGTTAATGGGGGCAATCTTTTGGTTTATTCAAAAAACTCGCTGGGGGCTTGGGGTTCGCGTCACCGCGTCGAATGAGCCTGTTGCGCGATTGATGGGTGTTCCAACACGAACAATCACGATGTTATCGTGGTCTGTTGCGGCGATGTTAGGAACCATTGCCGGCATCGCGCTTGCCTCAACACAGGGAGGCATTACTGTCGGTTTGCTTATCGGTGTGCAAATAAGCGCATTCTTTGCCGCCGTGCTTGGAGGTTTTCAAACCTTTCACGGCCCGGTCATTATGGCTTATGTGCTTGGCTTTACGCTGCGGATGAGCAGATACATCATGATGACCGTGTTCGCACAATCGTCGGTGTTAGCCGATGCGCTAATCTACACGCTTGTGTTGGTTGTGCTTTACTTCATGCCGTATGGTATATTTGGTAAAGCCCCGGTTAGGAAGGTGTAGAGTATGACTAAAAAACTTAAAAAAGCGCTCACCTTCTTTGACCATCACGTTTCATGCATCAGCCGTCGAGTGCACCGCGTGCTCTCGAGCATACCACAGCTTCAGTTTGTGTTGTTTGGGCTTGCCATGGTCATCGTAGGATACATCGTCTATACCGGTTCAAGTCCTGGCAACATTAATGTATTGGCCATTATCATGATCTACAGCATGGTGGCGCTTGGATTAAACTTGTTGCTTGGTTATGGTGGCTTGATTTCACTTAGCACGGCGCCCGTGATGGGGCTGGCCGCGCATGGCATGCGCATTTTAGTGGTCGGCGAACAATTTGGTCAAGTCAACTATTTCCTTGCCATTGTGATCGTGCTTGTTTTATCCGTGTTCATGGGCCTTCTCATTGGGTTGTTGTCACTGAAAATGGAAGGCATCTACTTGGCCATTGCCACCTTGTTTTTTGGGTATATCATCGCTGAACTTGCCGGCGCATTCGAGTTGTTCAGTTACGGACAAAGCGCACGAATGGGCGCCATTACGTTCTTCGGAGATACATCCTTAAGCTGGATTCACGACATCTGGACACTCTACTTGATTGTCGTTGCCACGGTTACCTTGGTTGTGATTGGCTTATATAATATTCTGAAAAGCCCAACAGGACGCGCTTTCATGGCAATA
Source organism: Candidatus Izemoplasma sp. (assembly GCA_007132465.1). Classification (GTDB taxonomy): domain Bacteria; phylum Bacillota_I; class Bacilli_A; order Izemoplasmatales; family Izemoplasmataceae; genus SLQR01. Next base: position 3,793 of record SLOP01000019.1, on the reverse strand, counting down.
TCACGCAGTCAACACGCCGCGTTAGCGATGGGCATTAGCGTCCGCCGGTATCGGTTCTTGGCATTCGTTATCTCCACCGTTGTGGCGGCCATCGGCGGCATATTATATGTCACTTTCCGTCAACGCACAGGGGCCTTCGACTCTCGCTGGAACCTTGAGTTGTCGTTAATATTGCTCGCCATTGTGGTCGTCGGAGGACTGAAGTCGTTCTTCGGGATGTTCTTAGGTGCAATGATCATCATCGGCATTCCTGAGTTTTACTTCGAACGCATCGAAGCGTTCATCATTAATCGAGGATGGTTTGGGGAAAGTTTCCGTATGCTCGGTTTCAGTGATGTTTTTGCCGGTCTGATGATTGTGCTCGCGATCCTCTTTTACCCACGAGGTGCCATCATGATTTTTTATACGCTGAAGGCCAAGTTGATTGCCCTTAAACAGCGAAAAGCTGGAAGGGATGTGTCAATTGATGTCGAATAATGTGCTTTTAACCATGGAGAACGTGTCCATGTATTTTGGTGGGCTCAAAGCTGTGGATGACCTGAGTTTTACGATTGAAAAGAACCAAATCGTCGGACTCATCGGTCCTAACGGCGCCGGAAAGACAACGGTGTTCAACTGCGTGACCCAGTTTTACAAAAACTATGAAGGCCGTGTGCTCTATTCGACAGAAGACGGTGAGGCGCTTGACTTAAGAACAATTGATGTCACAAAAATCGTCCGACTAGGCATTGCGCGCACGTTTCAAAACCTTGAGCTGATTCCTGATGCCACGGTGATCGACAACGTCTTAATTGGCGCTGCGCAGGATGTGAAAACGAACCTTTTCGACCATCTTGTGCGCACCCCTCGCACACGCCAACAGAACCGCGAGTTACGTGAACGCGCCATCGAAATTCTTGAATTTCTAAACATCGCCTTGCTCAAAGACATGTATGTGCTGGGATTGCCTTACGGTGTAAAAAAGAAAGTTGAAATTGCTCGGGCACTGATTGCGAACCCTAAACTCATGATTCTTGACGAACCGGCCGCTGGCCTCAATGAGCAAGAAACACAGGAACTTGAGACATTAATACGTAAAATTAGAGACGATTACGGCATCACGGTGTTGTTGATTGAACACGACATGCGATTTGTGATGAACTTGTGCGACATCGTCTGTGCCATTAATTTCGGCAAACTGCTCGCCGTTGACAAACCGGCTGCCATCCAGAAAAATCCGCTGGTTCAAGAAGCTTATCTCGGTAAGGAGGACTGACATGGAATCGTTGCTTAAAGTGAATGATCTTTACGTCTCATACGGACCCATTAAAGCCCTCCGCGGCATCAGCATCGAGGTACCCAAAGGCAGCATCATCGCCATTCTCGGCTCCAACGGGGCTGGCAAGTCAACCTTGCTTAAATCACTGACTGGGCTCATCCCATCCGAATCGGGAACGGTTCATTATCAAGGCCGCGACATCACCAAATCGTCTGTCGAACGCATTACCGCTGATGGCATCAGCCACGTTCCCGAAGGTCGTGAGATTTTCAATGATCTTACCGTTTATGAGAACCTTAAGATTGGTGCGTTCACGATTAAAGCAACGTCCCTTCCCCCAGAGGCAGTGCATGCCTCGATTCGAAAACGTGTTGGTTCATCACGAATAACCAAACACGGGGATGATGAGCAGTTGCGCTTAAACAAGCATGAGGTTTACGAGAATAACCTTGCCAGGGTTTACGAACTGTTTCCGGTGCTAAAAGAACGAACCAACCAACTTGCCTCAACCTTGTCAGGGGGAGAAATGCAAATGTTGGCGATTGGCAGAGCTCTCATGGGCACGCCAACCCTACTGGTCCTCGATGAACCATCCTTAGGACTCGCACCGCTGATTGTCAAACGGATATTCGAGGTTATCAAACAGCTGAATGGATATGGCATATCGGTGCTGTTGGTTGAGCAAAATGCGCTTCAAGCATTGAAAATTGCAGACTATGCATACGTGCTTCAGGTGGGAGAAATCGTTAAAAAAGGTGTGGCGAAAGTCCTTGCGAACGATCGCGAACTCATTGAAGCATACTTAGGGAAATAAACGAATCAGCAAACCGCGTGAGCGGGTTGATGAATACAACAATCTCAAAAAAAATAGGAGGATATGAGATGAAGAAGTATTTGGTTTTACTGCTTGGCGTTGCGATGCTGTTCACCGTAGCAGCATGCGGACGCGATGATGATGAAGAACAAGAACATTCACAAGGCGTCACCGACACCACCATTTACATCGGCAACACCGCGGTCACTTCCGGCGGAGCCGGATTTGTTGGTCAACCGTTTATTGCCGCGATGGAAGCTTACCTAAACATGATTAATGAAGACGGTGGCGTCTTTGGCCGCGACATCGAATTGGTCCATCGTGACGATGGTTTTGATGGTGACCAAGGTGAAATCAACACGTGGCGTTTGATTGATGAAGATGAAGTGTTCGCTTTGGTTGGCCATTTTGGTACCCCCACGGTATCAACGACCATCGATGACTTGAATGAACATGGAATTCTTCGCGTTTATTATGGCACCGGCACAACCACGGTCAGAAACGCAAACGCCACCTCAGCAACCGAACGCACCAGCTTCCCCGTTCAACCGCTTTATGAAGTTGAAGGCGAACTGATGGTCAAACGCGCCATCGCTACGCTTGGTGCAGAGCGCATTGGCTTGTTTGAGACCACAAACGACGATGTGGGCCGTGAAATTCGCGCCGGCATGGAACGCGCCGCAACCGAACACGGTGTCGAGCTTGTTGTGTATCAAGAAGTCGGTTTCGACTTTAATACGCCTGCGACAGCACTCGTTGCTGCAGACGTTGACGTCATCATCGTTGGCGGAAACCAGTTTATGGTCCCGGGGGCTATCTTGGCGCTTGACGAAGCTGGCAACGAAGCACCTGTCATGGTCAGTTACGTCGCTGCGGACGCATCCGTGGTCGCGCAAGTCGCTGCCGTGCTTGACAACTTTGATGTGTATGCCAACGCCTGGGTCAACCTGTTTGACGAGCACGATGACTTCTCAGATGAGTATCAATTGTTTAGAGACACCATGGCAACGGTTCAAGACGGGGCTTACGTTGAAAACAACTTCGCCGTTGCGGGCTGGATTGCCGCAATGATCTTTGTTGAAGGACTCAAACGGATGGATCCGAATGAAGCCATCACATGGGAAAACTATGTGAACGCAATGGAGTCGGACCTCTTCGAGTACGGCATGGGAAGCCCCATTGACTACCGTGACGGTCAACGTCTCGGCACGCAAACCCTTTCACTCCTACAAATGAGGTTTGAAGATGAGATTCCTTACTTGGAACTGGTTGAACCCTTCGAACACATTGACGACATTCTGGCTGACTGACAAAAGATTCCGAAACATCAACTGTGGATAAGGGCGGCTAACGCTGCCCTCATCTGCATGCTTGGAAAGGAGATTACATGGCGAAAAACATCACCGTAGATGACGCGCTGGCTTTAGTGAAGTCAGACAATCACATCGTCGCCGGCATGGCGGCCAGTGAAGGCCGAGCCTTTTTCATGAGGCTGCATGAAATTGCTGATCGCATCGAGCAGGTGAGCATCGACAATTGCCTGCCGCTTTACCCGTATGAATTCATGGTCAACGCACAATACGCGGAAACATTCCGCATCAACAGTTGGTTTTTCTCAGGTGATTTGCGCAAAGCGTTTAAACACAAAAACATCGCGTTTATTCCCAATCAACTGCATTTCGCCGGCATGCGCCGCGCGCAGTTCAAGAAACCAAACCTCT
>SLOP01000038.1 GCA_007132465.1 Candidatus Izemoplasma sp. | reverse complement strand
GTGCAGTGAGCAAACATCTCGTTGCGTAGATCGTAATCGATTCGTCGTGACGCGCCGATGATGCCAAAGCGCCATAAAAAACGGCCGGCCACGATGAACACCGTGATGATAAGCAAGGTGCGTACAATCTCACCTAAGAAGGCGGTGTCCGTTTCACCGGTGCTGAGCATCCGATCAAGCGTGTTAATTAAATCACGCGCGATGAGCGGAATTTCAAGTTGCGCCAGGTCGACGGCAATGAGCGCCACCGCACCAAGCAAAAAGAAATGCAGGTATTTGAGGTAATATTTGTTTAGTGTTTTACTGAAAATCATGATGTCACTCCTTGCCGAATTTGTCGAAGATGCTTTTCAGCGTGGCCAGTTCTGCTGCGGTTAGTTTATCAAAGATTTTTTCAACCGCCCGTTCACTTTCCAACTTGTTCGTGTTGGCCAGCAGTTTTCCCTTTTCCGTTAGCGAGATGAAAAACACACGGCCATCGCTTTGGCAGCGACGTTTCTGAATCATGCCTGTGTCATCGAACTTACGAACCATTTCGGTGACCGTGGGTTTCGATAAATCGAACGCCGAAGCAAGGTCACCCATGGTGATTTCACCTTGTTCGTCGATTTGACGTAAGTAGGCAAACTGCTTGCCGGTCAGTTCCTTATAGTCTAGAGATTCGTAGACTTCACGGCAACTGTCGAAGTACATTTTCAGAAACTTATTGAACGATTGTCGCATGGTTTCTTTATCCATCGGAAAGCCCCCTAAGTAGTTAGTTAGGTTTTACCTAAATATTATACAATGTTTTGCGATGAATGCAACCCCTAAAGCTAAAAAAAAACCGTTTATTCATCGGTTCATTCGCGTTACAATGAAAATGACTTATTGCCAAGGAGATAATGATGATGCTTACCACGGTTGACACGGCGCGTTTGTGTCTGCGCCCGGCCACACCCTCGGACACGGATTTGTTTTATGGTGGTGGAACGATCCTGAGGTGATGCGCCATGTCGGTTTCCCTAACGGGTTAACCATCGACAAAGCACGCGTAAAAAGAGCGTTAGTAAAAAGCGCTGATGCTCACCCTGCTGAACACACACACGTTTACGTCATTGAAGAAAAAGCATTCGCCAAGCCCGTGGATGAGGTATCGTATGGTGAGCTCAAAGTGAGTAAAAGCGCGCGTGTTGGCATCAAAATAACCTCGTTAAAGCATCAAGGAAAAGGCTACGGCCGTGAGGCATTGACGGGTTTCATCGCTGCGTTGTTTGCGCGGTTCAACCTCACCACCGTTCTCATCGACACGTTACAGTCTAAAGCGAGCCCAAGTTCTTTACGAATCCATGGGAGCGACCGTCGACGAGGTCAAAAAAGTGTATTGGACCGGTCCGGACGGCACGGTGCATGACGTGGTTTTCTACCGTCTGAACCACGCGCGTTTCACCGAAAGAAAAGCGATTCGCTGAGACGCGAATCGCTTTGTGTTTAACGGCGTTTTATAAACCAGATGACGCCAACGATGATGATGGTGGTTGAGATGCCAATCATTACCGAGACGAACGGTTTTGTGTGACCATCGGGCTCAATCATTAGATGTTCAACATAAATGGTTTCTACCCATTCGTGAGCCTCCTCATTCTGTAGTCGGACCACGTAGGCGTAATGCCCTGGCGTATCCAGTGGGCGAATGCGTTCCACCTCGGCGCGCGTGGGTTGTCGAGATGCGATTTCTTCTTCACTGACAAGCAAATCTATCAGCATTTGACTGCTTAAGACGGTTCCTTCTTCAACGACGATGCGCTCGCCCACGGTGAAGACCGGTGCCACGTCGTCAATGACAGTGATGTAGATGGTGTGGCGGCTTTCGTTATTGCCATCATGCACCGAAAATTCAACGGCATAGACACCTGGTGATGTGGCGTGGTCTGTGTATCCGTCGTGCTTGACAATGATGTCCTCTGGCGTAAGGTCAGCGTCGTTGTCTGAGACCATTAACATTGCCATCATGTCAGCGAGTGGCATCGGTGTGGTGTAGGATATCTCGAGCACAGTCGGCCCTTCGATGATGGGTGGGATGTCATCGTAGATTTCGATGGCAATCGTGCGCTCACTGACATTGCCCGAGGCATCGGTGGCTTGAATCGTCATGCTGTAGTGCCCTGAAGAGGCAAATGCCTCAGGCACGTCATGACTTAGGATAAGCACGTCAATTGTGTGTGTTTCTGTATGGTTATCGGTGATGGTGAAATGCGTCTCGATGAGCGCGTCAAGTGTAGCATACGGTTCACTCATCATGACCGCGAGGTTGCTAGGACCAGCAATCTCTGGGGCCTCTATGTCGACAACCTCGATGGTAAAACTCTTTTGGGTTTCGTTCCCGCTTGCGTCTTCAATGGCAAGGGTGACGGTGTGAAGTCCAAGTTTGCGCATATGCGGCTCATAGTCGGTATCCACGATGGCGTAAGTTTCCAATGTGCCGTCAACCTCATCGGTAAACATGAAATGCTCAGCGATGATAGCTTCCAATGGTGGTGATGCTTCGACATCAACCACTAAATGCTCGGGGCCTTCGATGATGGGAGGCACATCGTCGATGACATGCACTGTCAGCAAAAACTGCGCCGTGTTTCCGGATGAATCACTCACTTCAAGCAACACATCGTAGACGCCGACGGACGTTTCATTGCCCGTGTAATCGTCTTCGAGGGCGATGATGTTGTCACTCACGTCGCCATCGATGTCGTCATAGGCCGTGATGTGGGTGCCGATGATGGCTTCTAACGATAATGTGGTGGTGTAGCTGGTAATCAGCGTTCCATTGCCTTGAAACTCAGGCGCTTCTGACACGCTTGTGCCTTCATAGGGTTCATACTCGGTCCACGTTTCACCGATTTCCAGCTGAAAGTACATCAGACCGTAATGCACGATGTACAGGTCGAACATCGAAGGATCATACGACTCAAACTCAAGCCACAGGGACGCCACATCGTGGTTGGTGGTAAAACTGCATGTGACACGATCGAAATCGTCATAACACACGCTTGACTGCGTCGTTGTTTGATCGATGTAGGTTGTCTCACCATCATGCACGGTGACCTGCATCGCGCCTATATAATTAGGTCGTGGCATGGAGAAAGTGTATGTCGTCTCACCCTCGACGTCCATGGGCATGAAGGTGTACATGCCGTTTTCATGAATATGCATGCGGTTGGGATTGAACAGGTTTTTCCCTATGGGGTCCGAGTTCGCGGCACTCGTTGCTTGTGTGAACACAACCCCGATTGCGCATGCCAGCAGCAATCGCATAATCTGTTTCATTTCATCACCTCGCCCTGATGGTACACCGTCAGTGGCTTTTTTCTTGTGACAAAAGAAAAGCGCCACAACGCCGTGGCGCATGATGACCAATCAGTGATGCTGCAATGGAACTATGAAGCGTTGATGAACGTGGATATCGTCGTTGCAAGCGCTTTGGCATCGTCGGTAATCGGTGAATGCGAACCGCCTTCAATAACGTGTTTTTGAACCTGCCTTAGCGCCTCGGCCGTGTCTTCAAACATTGGACGGGGAATGACGAGATCATTGGTTCCCCAGATGCTGAGCACTGGGGCGTTGATGTGCTTGATTAAGTTTGTGCCCTCGACAACTCCATTGTGTTCAGACGACATGTTGAAGGTCATCAACGCCCAGTCAACATCGATGAGATTACGCTGTTTTAGCGTTTCGGTGATATAGGTATCCACATCATCGGGAACTTTAACGTTGTAGATAAGTTGTGCCCAGACGGCCTTCATCAGGGCGGCATTGTGGGTTTCCATGGCTTGTTGCATCGGCGCGACCTGGACTGGATCGGAGGCCATGGCTGCTTTGGACTGATAGAGTTTTCCGGCCACGGGTTGATTGTTTTCATCTTTTTCAAAAATTGGATAGCCCTTGTATGAAGCAGACTCAATCAGCGTCAGTGTGCGGACGCGCTCGGGATAACGTGCGGCCAGCGACAGGCCAACACCGCCTCCGGTGCTCCAGCCGGCCACATGCGCGCGGTCGATGCCTTTGAGGTCGAGCAATTCGATTAAGTCATCGGCAAAATCGTCTAAGTGATCGATGGGGGCGTGGTATGTTGAATCGCCGAATCCGCGCAGATCTGGGGCGATTATATGAAAAGCTTTATGCAATTCGTCAATGAGGGGTCGGTAGTGAACACAACTGCTCATGTTGCCATGAATCAACAGCACCCATGCTTTCGTTTCACAACCGGTTTCCGTGTAATGAATCGTCTCGCCATTAGACAAGGTAAGCTGCTTTTTATCCATAAGAACCTCCTTGGTTATATGGTGTAGGTGCCGTCTTCGTAAACAAAACCTAGAATCGTCGACACAAACAGCGACGGTTTTTCATACATGCTGGCATGTCCGCAATCTTCAAACATAACAAACGCCGCGTGGGGCATGGCTCGTGCGATGATCCGCTGCTCGCTGGGAGGTGTCAAGAAGTCGTGTTCGCTTGCCACCACAAGCGTGGGCATGCGCATGAGGGGTAGTTGAGAAGCAACGTCGTGGCTTTCAGCGCTTTGGGTCAATCGGATCATGGCATCAAGAAAACCCACATCCGAAAAGAGGGGCACGAGTTTGTCTTTGCGCGCATCCATCCATTCGATGTGTTGATTGTAAAAACCCGGTGAATAAATGTAGGGAATTGCGATGTGGTAATACGCGTTCCCATCGCGCGAAGCAGCCACCGCGTTCCACCCATCGCCAATGGCTTTAAGCCATGGCGTCGTCTTGGCAGTGACATTAAAAAGCATGAGTTTTTCAACCCGACCGGGGTGCGCGGCCGCAAACTGCATCGCCACACTCCCACCATAACTGATGCCCGCGAGGTGCACGCGTTCAAGTTTCAGATGATCGAGTAAAGCAAGCAACATGTCTACTTGCACCGCCTGTGTGTAAGGTTTAATCATGCGGTCGCTTTCACCTTGATCGAGAAAATCGACGCGCAATAGCCTTAGTTTGTCGCTAAAGGCGGCGACAAAAGGATCCCAACTTTTCGTAGACATCATGATGCCGTTTAACATCACCAACACCGGATGAAATTCGTCACCACGGATGTCATAAAACACATTTTTTTCACGAAACTGAAACGTCGCCATTAGAGATAACCAATCGCTTCTGCTTCGCTTCGCAGCGTGTCGCGGAAATCTGGATGAGCGATGGCAATCAGGCGCTCGAGGCGTTCTTTGACCGATGTTCCGCGTAGTTCGGCAACCCCGTATTCAGTGACGACCATGTCGACATCGTTACGAGACAAACTGACGGCCGCCCCAGGTTTTAAAGTGGAAACGATTTTGCTGGTGGCTTTGCGTGTGCCATCCGGTTGCCTGACCATGGCGGTGGAATAAAGCGCGATGAAACTGCGCCCGTTTTTCGCGCGCTGCGCACCCGTGGCGGTGTCGGTTTGTCCACCTGTGCCACTAAATTGCATGGTGCCAATCGATTCGCTGCAGCACTGCCCGGTGAGATCGACTTCAATCGTCGTGTTGATGGACACATGGTTATCGTTTAAGCCGATGATGTATGGGTCATTGACGTAGTTTCCATCAAGCAACATCACCGCAGGATTGTCGTCGATAAAATCATACAGCTCCTTGGTGCCAAGTGCGAACGCCGCCACCATCTTACCGGGATGTAGGGTCTTCTTTTTGCCGGTGATGGCACCGGCTTGATACATTTTCATAAAACCCGTTGTCAACATCTCGGTGTGGACACCGAGATCTTTTTTATCAAGCAACGCGAGCGCCACAGCGTTAGGAATACCACCGATGCCAAGTTGGATGGTGTCGCCATCGTGGATTCGATCAGCGATGAACTGGCCAATTTTTTTGTCTTTGTCGTTCGGTTCGGCATCGGGCAACTCAGGCGCCGGATAATCCACGTCGATGAGGTAATCAATGTCGTCCACGTGAACCTCAAGATCCCCATGGGTTCGGGGAAAATGCGGGTTAATTTCAAGGATGATGGTGTCGGCTTGCGACATCATATGTTTTTCGTACACGTTTGACAGTGAGAGTGAAACGTAACCGTGTTTGTCGGGTGGGGTTGCTGTGCCAACAAAGAGGTTTGGTTTCTTGAACTGCGCGCGGCGCATGCCGGCGAAATGCAGTTGATTGGGAATAAACGCGATGTTTTTGTGTTTAAACGCTTTGCGCAAATCACCTGAGAAAAACCAACTGTT
>SLOP01000027.1 GCA_007132465.1 Candidatus Izemoplasma sp. | reverse complement strand
TGGGCTCTTTACCGAGTTCGTCTTTAATGGCGTCGACGACGGCGGGGGTGCGGGTTGATCCACCGACGAGCAACACTTGGTGGATGTCGTTTTTCGTCATTTTGGCGTCTTTTAAGGCGCGACGAACCGGACCCATCGTTTTCTCGACTAAATCGGAGGTAAGCTCATTGAATTTGGCGCGCGTTAAACTCATGTCGAGGTGGACCGGTCCGTCGTTGCTGACGGTGATGTAGGGGAGGCTAATGGTGGTCTTGGTCACGCCCGACAAGTCTTTCTTCGCTTTTTCAGCGGCGTCTTTGACTCGTTGCATGGCCATTTTGTCCTTGCGTAAGTCGACGCCGTTTTCTTTCTTGAACTCATCGACGAGGTAATCGATGATGCGATCGTCGAAATCGTCGCCGCCGAGGCGGTTGTTGCCGGCGGTTGAGATGACTTCGAAGGTGCCTTCAGACAGCTCAAGAATCGAGACGTCGAAGGTGCCGCCACCCAAGTCATACACCAAGATGGTTTGGTCTTTGTCTTGTTTGTCGATCCCATAAGCTAAGGCTGCGGCGGTGGGTTCGTTGATGATGCGCTGGACGTTGAGTCCGGCGATCTTACCAGCGTCTTTGGTGGCTTGACGCTCGGCGTCGTTAAAATACGCGGGCACGGTGATGACCGCGTCATTAACCTCTTGACCGAGGTAACTTTCGGCGGTTTTTTTGAGATTTTGTAAAATCATCGCCGAGATTTCTTGTGGCGTGTATTCACGGTTGTTGGCCGAAAGTTTTTCTTTGGTGCCCATTTTTCGTTTGACGCTGCTGACGGTGTCGGGGTTGGTCACAAGCTGGCGTTTGGCCACTTCACCGACTTGGATTTCGCCGTCTTTGAAGGCCACGACAGAGGGCGTCGTGCGTCCGCCTTCGGGGTTGGGGATAACCTTGGGTTCGCCACCTTCCATGATGGCGACGCAAGAGTTGGTGGTTCCGAGATCAATTCCAATCATTTTTCCCATCTTAAATCTCTCCTTTGTTATTCACTGACTTTGACCATGGCGGGCCGTAAGACCCGGTCTTTATAGATGTAGCCTTTTTGATACATTTCGATGACGATGTTACTGTCTTTGCCGTCGACTTTTTCTTTGGCGACAGCTTGGTGTTTAGTTGGATCAAACGGTTTATCGACGGCCTCGATGGCTTCTAAACCTTCGGACGCTAAGGCGTCGAGTAAATCCCGACGAATCATCTCAAAGCCTTTGGCATGCGCGTTGATGATTCCGTCCTCTCGTTCTCGGTCGAGCCCGAGTTCGAAGTTATCAAGCGGCGTGATGAGTTTCTTCATCAGCTCGGCCGTGGCGTATTTACGGTCTCTGATGCGCTCTTCTTGCATCCGCCGTTTAAAGTTTTGCAGCTCCGCTTCGTTGCGAAGCAGACGATCTTGCAGCCGTTCGACTTCTTCTTTGAGTTGTGCGTTTTCTTCCTGCATGCGGGCGACCTCGTCTTTCTTGGTTTGCTTCTTCGGTGTTTTTTTCTCAGGCGAGTCGGTTTTCTTGGGCGATGGTTCCGGTGAGGTCACCGCATCGTCCGTGGTGTTTTTATCGTTGGGGCTGGGTGTTTTTTTAGCGTTCTTCTCAGTGTTATTTTCTTCCATAGAGGCCCTCCTTAATTTTTATACAGTTTCGACATATGCGCCGCAAGGTATTTTAGAAGCGGGATGACCTTGCGGTATTCCATGCGCGTCGGGCCGACCACGGCAATCGTACCTTTGTCGCCGTCTTCAGCGTCGTAGGGAACCATGATGACCGAGCAGTTTTTCATTGCGGTAATCTCGTTTTCCCTGCCGATGCGCACGGTCAAGCCGGTCGAATCGCTGTGATCGATGAGCTTCAACACGTCGTTTTTCTCGAAGAAGTTCATCAGTTCACGCACGCGCTCGACGTCACTAAATTCTGGTTGGTAAAGCATTTTGCTTTGACCGCTAAGGTAAAACTTGCTTTGTGTGAAGCGGGTGAATGCGTCCAAAAACGCGTCGATAATTTGGTCGTTGTACGCCATGAGATCTTTAATGTGTTCACGGTTGATTTCATAGTGGATTTTCTCGCTGACGCGGGAAATCGGCACATCGTATAGAATATCATTAAAGATTTCCATGATGCGCTTCAACTCATCAGCATCGGTGCCCTCAGGCAACGTGATGGTCTTGCTTTCAACGTGACCGAGGTTGGTCACCACAAGCAACACACATTGGTTTTGGTAAATCGGCACCAACTCGATTTTTTTGACGCGCGAGTTTCGCGCTGATGGGCCTAGCGCCAAGGTGGTGTAATTGGTCATCTGACTAAGCAAGTTCATTGCTTGCTCAATGGCTTCATCGCGGTTCAACGTATCATCTTGAAACAAATCATCAATGATGGCCAAATCGATTTCCGGCGTGTCGCCGTTCATGTGAATCAGCCGCTCAACGTAGTAATGGTACCCTTGTTCACTCGGCACTCGGCCGCTTGAGGAATGGGTTTTTTCGAGGTAGCCGTACTCTTCCAAATCCGCCATGTCGTTGCGAATCGTCGCGGGCGAAAAATCGAGTTTCTTCGACAGCGTCCGCGACCCGACGGGTTCGGCCGATTTGACAAACTCTTCGACGATTAGTTTTAGCACCATCTCTTGCCGCTCTGTCAACATGCGACCACCCCTTTTAGCACTCGTAATATCCGATTGCTAAAGGTATTATAAACGATATCGCTAGCACTGTCAAGTGAGGAGTGCTAAAAAGCTGAAACCAAAGAAAATCCGCTTCAGAGAGCGGATTTTGCGACCATGTTGTGCTGCTTCTCATGAACAATCGTTGTGAACGGCCCGTGGCCCGGGTAGACAAGCGTGTTGTCAGCGTACGCCCCAAGCAATCGGTGGACCGACTGTGTAAGCGCTGTGTGGTCCCCCGTCGGCAAATCGGTGCGACCAACCGTCTCTTTAAACAGCGTGTCCCCAGAGAAGAGCACATCCCCATACGCATAAGCGACGCTGCCGCGGGTATGACCGGGCGTGTGAACTACGCGTATTGTCGTTTTACCCAAGAGAAACGTCGTTGATTCGGTGATGGGTTCAATGCGGTGTTTGTCAGCGACGCGAAAACGATCGGCCATGAGCGACGACAAGTTGAGCGTGGGGTCAAACAAGAAATCGCGATCGCTTTCGTGGATGTAGATGGGCGCGTCGGTTGCGTCAAGCAGTTTGTTTAGCCCGCAAATATGGTCGTAATGGCCATGCGTCAAAAGCACGCCGATGATGGTTAGGTTTTTCGCATCAAGGTACGCTTTCATCGCCTCGTAATTCGACCCCGGATCGATGACGAACGCTTCGTTGCCTTCGCTGATGATGTAACAATTTTCGGCAAAATCGTTCACGATGGCTTTAATCATTGCGCATCACCCGAGCATACGCTCCGTAAAGTTGAGCGTTTTGGCCGTGTTTGGCCTGAACAAAGCTAATTGGCACGACGATGCCGGTGTTTAACTGTGCGTAATGCTCGCGCACCTTATCTAGCAAAAACGCGCCAGCTTGCGCCACACCGCCGCCAAAGACAACGGCATCTGGATTGATGGTGAGTGCCACCAAGCGCACGGCTTTAGCTAGTGCTTTGGCCGCCTCATCAACGGCGCGGTTGGACAACGTATCGCCGCGTTTGGCCGCGTCGACGATTTGTTTCGCACTGTGGATGCGTTTCAGTGTGGTCGGAAAGCCTTGTGTGCGCAAGTGGCGCGCAAGGTTAATCAGTCCCCTCGCGGAGGCAAGGGTTTCCAAATGGCTTTGTTGCCCGCACCCACAGGTGAAATCGTACATCCCTACGTCCAGGTGACCAAACTCGCCGGCCGCGCCGTGATGGCCACGAACGATGCGGCCGGCTTGAACGATGCCGCCACCGATGCCAGTGCCGAGCGCAAAAAAGACCACGGTGCCGCGGCTGGTAACGTGAAGCGCTTCCCCAAGCGCCGCCAAGTTGGCATCGTTTTCCAGCGCATAACGCACGCCTTCCCCAAGTTCGGCGCGAAGCCAACCGATGACATCCACATCACGCCAGTTGAGGTTAGGCGCAAACACCAACTGATCTTCACTCACCGGACCGGGCACCCCAACAGACACCGCGTCAGGCGTTTCATCCTGCGCGCGGATGGTGGTGGCGATGGCCTTCATGACCACGCTGGGGTTCGTTTTATCTTTTAACGTCTCTTTCCACCGGCGCTTAAGCGTCCCCGCCTCATCAAACAGACCGTATTTGATTGAGGAACCGCCGATGTCAACGGCGTAAACATACTTCATGGCATAAACCAAAAAAAACTTCGTGACGAAGTTTTTTTATTTTTTCTCCTTGTGCATGGTTTGCTTATTGCAATTTTTACAAAACTTCTTCACTTCCATACGGTCCGGATGGTTTTTTTTGTTTTTCTCGTAGTAGTAGTTTTCGTGGCTACATACCGTGCACTTTAGCACAAACTGGACTCTCATCAGTATTCCTCCTCACAATTTCCCCATTATCATACACGGTTATGGCGAAAAAATCAAGACCTCCGCGACGAAATCACACAAAACCGTGTATAATAAAAGCGGTGATATCATGCGAAAACGAACGAAGACTAAGCCCGTCTTTATCGGCGGCGTGCAAATCGGCGGACAAGACGCCGTGGTGCTGCAATCGATGACGACGACGAAGACCGAACACATCGACGAAACCCTTGAAGAAATTCACCGCCTTGCGACGTTAGGCGCTGAAATCGTTCGCCTAGCCATCGTCGATGGTAGCGACGCGGCGGCCATCAAGGAACTGAAAACCAAGACCACGGTGCCGCTTGTGGCCGACATTCATTTTGATTATCGGCTCGCCATTCAGGCGGTCGACGCCGGCATCGACAAACTCCGAATCAACCCCGGAAACATCGGTTCACCCGAGCACGTCAAGGCCGTGGTCGACGCGTGTAAGGCGCGCCGCGTGCCAATCCGCATCGGTGTCAACGCCGGCAGTTTAGCACCAGACCTCCTAGATAAACACGGCCGCACAGCCAAGGCCATGGTGGAAAGCGCAAAACGTCACGTGGCGATGCTGGAAGCGGAAAACTTCACTGACATCATCATCAGTCTAAAAGCGAGCGACGTGGCCCTCACGGTGGCGAGTTATCGCCTGGCGGCCAACACCTTTCCTTATCCTTTGCATCTGGGTCTCACCGAGGCAGGGCCTGTCACCTCAGGCGCGATTAAAAGCGCGATGGCGATGTCGCCGCTTTTGATGGAGGGAATTGGCGACACCATCCGCGTGAGCGTGAGCGGCGAGAGAGCCGAGGAGCTGCGCATCGCCAAGACCATCCTCGCCAACACCAGTCTGTATGAACAATCAAACCTCATCGCCTGCCCAACCTGCGGCCGGCTGAGTTATGACATGATGACCTTGTTAGCCAAGGTCGAAGCCTATCTTGATGCGAATCCGACCACGCTGAGCGTCGCTGTGATGGGCTGTGCGGTCAACGGACCCGGCGAAGCCAAAGACGCTGACATCGGCATAGCCGGTGGGCGGGAGGAAGGCCTCCTTTTCGCCAAAGGACGCGTGGTTAAAAAAGTGCCACAAGCGGAACTCTTCGAGGCCTTTGTGGCTCAAATCAACGCCATGATTCAAGAAAAATAGCGACGCGCCCAAGGGCGCGCCGCTTTAAGTTAGCGGGCATAGAAGGTGATGAGGTAGATGGTGACGCGTATGCCTCGGTCATTTACCTCGCTTAAGTCGTAGGAAAGGTTTTGGATGACGAAGAGCTGTTCCCAATCTTCAACGCGCTCGAGGAAATTAAAGATGGTGTCAATGGTGTCGACGTAAAACTCCACCGTCACCCGATAAAGATCAAAATCAGTTCGCATGGCGCCGAACTCTGTGTCGGCAGGGAAAGTCGCCGGGGTTGAAGCGATTGAAAACTGACGGCCAGTGGCTTCATCGGCGCCGATGCCCGACGTTTCAAGCAAGGTAATCATCGCATCGGAAAGCCGTTGATAACTGAAGCGATCGGGCGCAACACGATACATTTCAATCATGCTCGGTAAGGTGCCGTGGTGGTCTTCGACGCGACGGGTGATGACGGCGATTTGCGCTTCAAAGTTTTCGGCGTCGCGTTCGGCGCGTTCAATGCGCCCGTCGTATTGGTTGATAACGATGACGCGAATGGCGATGACGGCGATCAACACAACCGCGACAAGGCCGACAAAGACGAAGTCGCTAAACTTTTTACTCAACATCGAGGTCCACCTCCACAACGAACTCGGCGTGGACGCGCGTGCCCTCATGATGGGTCACGGTGTATTGTGAGCGTATCACCATCGGTAACTCAATGAGATCGAAGTCGATGATGTCAAAACTTGTGATGCTCGTCGCACTGACCTGGATGTAGAGCTCACCGGCGACGGCGTCATAGAGGAAATAGTGAATGACGCCGCGTCGCTCGATTTCCG
>SLOP01000017.1 GCA_007132465.1 Candidatus Izemoplasma sp. | reverse complement strand
TCGTCGGTGTCATCCGGTTCTTCAGTCGGATCGGGTTCGTCGGTGTCATCCGGTTCTTCAGTCGGATCGGGTTCGTCGGTATCGTCTGCGTCTTCATCATTCAAGTCGCGTTCAACGATGACTTCGCCTTCGCCTTGTACATCAATTTTATAGACGATTGTGTATTGGTTGGTGGCTTCGTCGAACGTAATGGTGATTTCGATGTCGCCTTCTTCAATCGTGTTGCCGTCGACAACGATTTTGTATTCGATTTCGATGGTGATTTCATCTTCATCAAATTCGATTTCAAACTCATATTCGCTTTCACGGTTGCCGTCGATGAATTTGAGTTCCATCTCGATTTCGTCCTCTTCACGTTCAAACGTGATTTCGGTGCGCTTCACGAGTTGGTTGTTGACGAACATTTCGTATTCGAACTCGCTTTCGAACTCGTCGCCGTCATCTTCGATTTCAACGTAGAAGGTGACGTAGTTTTCATCGTCGAGCGATGCAGTTAGCTCGAGCGATTCTTCGCCCTCATCCACTTCGCGCTCCCCATAAAGCGTGTAGGTGACACCGTCGATAATCATGATGCCTTCAATGACGCTTTCAAACTCCGTGTCATCATCATCGTCGTCGTATTCAATGGTTTCGTTATAGTGGAATGTGTAGACGACGGTTTCGCCTTTAAGGTTCATGCTTTGAATGAGCATGACGTGATCGTAATCTTCTTCTTCAGACGCATCAACGGAGACGCTAAAGCTGTTTCCTTCGCCCATGAATGTCATGACCAAGGCCAAGTAGGGCTCCAGTGCTTCAATGTCTTCTAGAATTTCGAAGACATCGGCGGTTTGTGACAATCGCGTGATGGCTGGTTGGGCATCGGCGGTGGTGGCTTCATAGTTCATCGCGCTAAGCGCGGTGACCGATGAGATGACTGAAAAGCCGAGCACCTCTTCGCTGGATTGGAAGAGTTCATTTGAATCGAACTCATCGCGAATGCGTTCTTCGAGGCTGTCACAAGCCACGGCGGCAAACGCCAAAGTCAATAAAGCGGTCAGTAAGAATAATTTTTTCATTGGTTTTTCCTCCTGGTTTTTTTTGTGTTCAAAGGGTATACGTGAGAAATCGTTCTTTTATTGGGTTTTTCAATATAATTATTTTGTTTTGGGTGGGGCATTGATTACCCACGTCAACAACCACGCCCATGAAATGACCATGCTGAAGCGTTTTGTGATTGCTTTACACGATGGTTCAAGCCATGGTTATATAAGTAAACGTGATTTTCTTCTTGAATTGTGATAATACCCACATGTATAATTTATTTATATAGTGCAGCTAAAGGAGGAGGATGTTTATGGCTGTGAAGCAAACAATGGCTTTATTGGTCACGTTGGTTGTTGGTTTCGGGATGGTGGCATGCCAAGAGGCAGATGACACACAGACTGAGGTGGATATCGAATCCATTGCCGTTGATCTCGACACCGTCCAAGGTGATTTTTTTGTGGACGATTTTGATTTCAGTGAGGTCACGCTGATTGTGACCAACAGCGACGGCACGACGTTGACGTTGTCGCTGAGTGAGGCGATGCTCGATTCGGAGGGGTTGGCGAAGTTGACCACACCGGGCACGCACACCATACTGGTGAGGTATGAAGGGAAGACCGTCACCTTCCAAGTGACCTTGATTGCGCCCACCACGGTCGAGGAAGAAGGCATGGTGTTAACGCTAGTGTTCAGTTCGGATGGAGGCGACGAGGTCAATCCCATGGAGATTCTTACCGTTGCATCAACGGTCGAGTTGCCGATCCCGGTGAAAGCGGGCTATGTGTTTGATGGTTGGTACATCGACGA
Source organism: Candidatus Izemoplasma sp. (assembly GCA_007132465.1). Taxonomy (GTDB): domain Bacteria; phylum Bacillota_I; class Bacilli_A; order Izemoplasmatales; family Izemoplasmataceae; genus SLQR01. Next base: position 51,475 of record SLOP01000017.1, on the reverse strand, counting down.
CGCGCTGACAACCCCATTTGATTTGCATGAGCATTTTATCGATGGTACCATCACGGTGTACGCATCCTGGATACCGATTGAAGACGCCACGGTGATGTTTAGTGTGTTAGGTGAAATTATCGCCTCTGAACCGGTGTCAGCCACCGGCACCGTGTCATTCCCTGATAATCCTGACTTGGCGTTGTATGTGTTTGACGGGTGGTATCTCGATGACGCGTTCGAACACAGCGTGGATGCGTCAAGCATGTTCACAAAAGACGTTACGTTGTTTGCGAAGTTCGTGTATGATCCAGCGAGGGGAAGTGTCATGGAAGCGTTCTATCTCAATCCTCCTGACGAACAGGAAGCCCATCGTTTCAACGACATGCTGGTTGTCGATGTCATCAACATCTTGGGGATGGGGATACGTGTGGTCATCCTTACGGACTTCACGTATTATCCAGTGCTGTTTCTTCAATCCGATGAGGTTGCGGTCGGTGACATAATCAGTTTCGACACGCTTGTGAATGCCTATGACCACGCGACCACGTACGGAAACAATGAAATCATGCTGGGGGGTGCAAAGAATCTGACTGTCGAGTCAAGTGGGAATCCGGTGTTACCCCCGCCGGTGCAATCCCTTGAAGACCGTGTCTTGCAAAACGAGACGTTTTATCCAGGATACACAGCCATTGCCGGTGTCGCGTTTTATCAGGGTGAGGGTAGGTTGCTTATTGTTGACCCGGACACCTTGGTATATGTCGAAATGATTACAGAGAAAACCTTGGAACCCTTTGACGGCCCGAGGCTGATTAGCACAACGGCGTATTTTGTTTCATTCGTTGATAGTATCGTTTTACACCACGTCACGATGGCGCCAATCGAGTTGGACGAGGGGTCCGATGAGGATATCCTCAATCGGATGGAAGCATTTATCCGCGGGTATTGGGAAGGCAAAATCTACCAATCAGGCAATATCCTAAGATCATCAATAAGCCGTGCGCTTCAGGGCAGCATGATATATGCTTTTGACGTGAACGACAAGGACGCGGCGTATTTCGATGCCGATGAAAACCGATTCGCATTCACCGATGCACCCCGTGATGTGCGCCTTGACATCACGCTTGAGATTAACGGTGTGACGCGGGTGTTTCAGGTTACGCTCGCACTGGAACCCCCTGAGGTTAGCACCATCGCTCAAGTGATACAAAACCGATTTGGAGACCACCGCTTGTACATGGAGGGCACCGTTATCGTCGATTATGGCCGGGGCATCGTGGTGCATGATGGCACGGATATGATTGACATCATGATGCCTGATCGCATTGACACAGACGACACCATGACGCTCGGGCATACGTATGTCTTTGTCATCAACCCCTCCTATGTCAATATGCCTTCGAGGTTCATTCAGTCGTATGAGTCCGTCGCCGCTGATTTAGGTCCTTCTGACTTAACCATCGCACCGTGTGATTGCACGCTTGATGACCTTGATGAGAATCACGATGTATTATGGGAGAGAATGACCATTGAAGGCACCCTTGTGGCGCAACCGACATCGTATTTTGAGTTCATCTATGTCGACACAGGAACACACAAAGTGTATTTGACACGACTATCATCGAGTTACCATGATTACCTACTAGAAAATCACCTCGGAGAAACGGTTGAACTCGACGTGTTGGTGTCAAGCTATATCGTTCGTGTAGACCAAGATGGCATGGATTTCACCGGGTTCTACGCGGCCGTGTTGCATGAAGATAGCTACGCCGGTAACGATTAGGTTGTGTTCATGGGAAGAACCATCGTATACCACGCGTTGTCATAGGCTGCCGATGGTGTAAGACGTATTGCTAAGCAATTGATACCCTGTTTAAGAAAATCATCGCCATCAGCGACAATGTCGACCGATGATATCAAGCACGCCACACCCATCCCGTTCTGCGGGATGGGTGTTTTTTGGCCGACGTTGTTCAACGACCTATCCCCACCGACGATGAAAATTCATGGAATCGGCCTGCGACATGGTAAAATGGGTTGAGACACACTCAACACGGTTGACCAACGAAAGGATGATTGGATGAAACGGTTTTTTCTGTGGACTTACGCAGTGGGTCTTGTCGTGCTATTGGTGGTGACGCCCTTCGATCTGGCGATCTCACAGACCCTTTTCAGCGGCTTGAACGGACTCCCCCGGGTGATTTCCGAACTGGTCTACGTGCCACCGTTTTTCATCGGCTTTTTTGGCATCGGCTATTACGCACGTCGCTTCAGTCATCCTTCGGTCCCTTGGTGGGTCCGTGTCATGGTGTACACGCTCGGGATTATCGGCGTCGTGGGACTGTCACATATGTTTTTCCGCTCCATGCGGTTTCTGCCGTATTATCGCATTGTGACCTCGTTCATGATTGCCGGTTTGGTGGTGGCGGCGGCGTTAGCGAGTCGCCAAGCGATGCGCCATCGTTGGTGGGCGTTCGATTACTTGGCTGCCGTCGGGTTAGGGCTCATTGTTACGCTCTTTTATGTGGTGACGACGCTCAAACGCGTCTTTGGTCGTGCACGGTATTATGTGGTTGCAGAGAACGAGGCGCTCTTTAGCGAATGGTATCACATCCGCGGCATGGTCTTCCATCGAGATTTCTACTCGATACCATCAGGACACATCACTTTTGTCTCAATAGCGCTTTGGTTTGTGGTCGTTGCGATGACGATTCCGCGTTTTCGGCCATACATCAAGCCGGTCATTGTCACCGTGTTTGTCTGGATTGTATGGCAGGGGTATCTTCGTATCTGCCTTGGCGAGCACTACGTGACCGACGTGGTGTTTTCAGTGCTGTTCACGGCGGCGCTCATGCATCTGTCCTTAGGGATTGCCCGCGGCGTCCTTGGGTGGTTACAAACACGCTTTGGCATGTAAACACAGGCAATCGAGCAACCCCTTGAGGTTAGGCATGTCCGTACCTTGAGTCGAGGTTCTGTATTAAAAGGGTAAGGATGATGCCAACGTTTCAGACGTTTTGGGTGACGCACCACGGCAAGAACGTCGTGCCGAGATGCTAGGGGATATACCGCGCATCGTCAGTGCTGCCGTCATCTTGTGGACCATTCACAACGTGGACATTGAGGGCGAATGGCTAAACCAAAGAGACCCTCTTTTTGTGCGACCCATACCGTCTAGGAATGCGACATAAAAAAGGGCTGTAAGATGACAGGCCTTTTTCTATGTTTTTGGTTGTTTGGAGACATGAATGCGATTCCGTCCCTTGCTTTTAGCGGCGTATAAGTTTTGGTCGGATTCGTCTAAGAGCATTGCCTTAGATTGGCCTTCAAAGAGCATGGCACAACCGATGGACACGGTGACGTTGATGCTGGTATCACCGATGATAGTTCGAGCTTCTTGGATAAGCATGCGGATCTTCTCCGCGATGAGCACCATTTGTTCGCTCGACACATCGCGCAAGAGCACAATGAACTCTTCGCCGCCGAAACGACCCACGAAATCGTTTTTCCGTATGTTCAAGGCAATCGTTTTTGCGACCATCTTCAATACCTCATCGCCTGTCGAATGGCCATGCGTATCGTTGACACGCTTGAAATGGTCGATGTCGATAAACAACAAGCCAAGCGAGGTGCCAAATACTGTGTACTCGTTGATGCACGTGTCGAGTTGATAATCGATGAACGCCTTGTTGGCGACGCCAGTCAACGCATCGATGGTGACTCGCTCCTTCAACTCGATGTTTTCGCGGTAGAGCGACGCATCGTCTTCAATGTCAGTAAACAGTTCAATGGCGAAACACTTCCCGCTTTCTTCATCAAGATACGGGATGGTTTTTACCGTGACGGGAACGCGATGGCCTTTCCGGTGGTGCAAGAAGACCTTGGCTGTGTTAGTGTTGCCTGTCTTCAAGGTTTCTTGAAGTGGGCATCCTTCTTGGCATAGGTGAACACCCTTATCTGTCACGTGGCGTAAAATGTTGCTGTGACAGTGTTTTCCGACGACCTCATCGGCGGTGTATCCGGTAATCCGTTCGCATTGTTGATTCCAATACACAATTCGTCGGTGCTCGTCGACCATGTAGGCCGCTTCAAACAAGTAAGGCAAGAGCGTTCGTGTAATCATGGCACTATCCCCTTTCAGTGTTACTCCATTATACCACCGAAACGACGTTAAGGGTACAATGTCACACGATGGATACATCACGCTGCCATGATTTTCGCGGCAAAAAGGAAGAAGCGATGGCGATGGTTTAGTCGAACGAGACCAAAAGGCAAACCTTCATTTATATCAAATCTATGAGAAAAAATGTATAATAGTAGTAACGACATACCATGGTTATCACTCATGCAAGCTCAACCATGCCCAGATGTCGGCGTGCGAAGAAGGTACACGGTAGGATGAGCGACGTTGCTGAATGCAACGCTGAAAGGCAATCGCAATCAAGAAACGAAAAAACTAAACACTGGCACAGAGTGTCTCAATAACGTCCATAGTCGCGCGTCGATGAGAGCCAGCCAATCAGGTAGCGTGTTGGATGGCATCGGCATCACAAACGAATCAAGCATCATGTATTAGCCGCATGTCATCAGTGGTGGTGATACCACTAAGGAGGAATCGATGCCGATGAAAATCAAAGCAGCATTCAACGAGCAAGACGAACACGCGTTCACACACAACGAACAAGTACTGAACCGCCCCTACATACGCGCGATGTTTGTGTTGTTCATGATACTGTATGGCCTATTCGGGTTAACCGACAGGACTTATTATCCGGACACGTGGCAGTTGCTCTACGTGATACGCTTTGGCGTGGTGATTCCGCTGATTGCTTTCATGATTTTGTTTTCATACACGAAAACGTTTATCAAACATCATCAATATTTCATTGCTGTCAGTTTCTTTGTTGGTGGCATCGGGATTGCTACAATGCTTATTATTGATGCGCATAACATCGTCTATTATGGCGGGTTGTTCATGGTTTATTTTGCGGGGTATTTGCTCGTGCGGCTCCGCTTTCTTTATGCAACGGTTGCGGGATGGTCGATTTTGTTGTTTCATCTGCTTGGCTACAGCATAATCAACACGACGTTTTCTGACACTTTTTTGTTTGGGTCATTGTTTTATGTGGGCGCCAACCTCATCGGAATGGTGGGTGCTTATCAGTTTGAAGCGATGAACCGTCGACGTTTTATGCATGAGAAGCGAATCTCGCAAATCAACGATGACCTCAAACAACAATATGAAGAAAAAGCCGACCAGTATAATCGCCTTGAGCAATCGATGAAAGCGAACAAAGAACTGATGGCGATAAACAAGGAGTTGGACCGGTTAACTACATCGTTAACCGAGAGCGAGAAACGTTTTAAAATTTTACATAACGCCTCGTTTGGGGGCATCGTGGTTCATGACAAGGGACGCATCATTGAATGCAACCAAGGCCTAGCTGACATCACAGGCTATGCCATGGATGAGTTGATTGGCATGAATGGTATGTTGTTGATTGCGGAAGCGCAACGTGACTTCGTGATGAATCACATTCAATCAGGCTACGACAAACCTTACGAAACATGGGGCATTCGAAAGAACGGTGAACGATACCCCTTAAAACTGGAAGCGAGAACCATTCCCTATGAGGGAAAGCAAGTCAGGGTGGTTGAGTTTCGTGATGTCACCGAACTTAAACAAGCCCAAGATGCGCTGGTTAACACGTTAGAAGAACACAAGATGGTGTTAAACTCAACGGTAAGCGGCATCTACGCCATCGATAACGATGATCGGTGCACCTATGTGAACGAAAACACTTTGCGACTGCTTGGTTATGATGATGAAAACGAGTTACGAGGTAAGAAGATGCATGACGTAGTGCACCATTCCTATGAAGACGGTTCACCGTATCCCGCAGAAGAGTGTGCGCTGCTAAGGGGCATGAAGTCCGAGACAATCATCAACCATGAGGATATCATTTGGTGCAAAGATGGGACGTTTTTTCCTGTCTCCTATTCGTCCTCGCCTCAGATTAAAGCGGGCGAAGTGGTTGGACAGGTAGTGGTTTTTTACGACATATCTGAACGTAAACGCCTTGAAAAAGAAAGAGCGCTCAACGAGATGAAGTTGCGGGAAAGCGAAGAAAACTACCGTCTATTGACGACGCAGATGCAGCTTGGGCTTGCGCTTCATGAAATCATCTGTGATGATGATGGTACCCCGATCGATTATCGCTTTATCAGCGTCAATAAAGGGTTTGAAGATTTGACAGGACTTCGCGCCGACGCGGTTGTGGGGAGAACCGTGAAAGACGTGTTACCAGCCACAGAACCCCACTGGATTGAAAGGTATGGGGACGTCGCGTTAAGCGGTAAACCCGTGAGTTTTGAAAGCTATGCTCAATCGCAAGACAAGCATTTCAGCGTGTCCGCTTATTCCACAAAAAAAGGGTATTTCGCCGTCGTTTTTGATGATGTGACAATGACCAAAAAAATCCAAGAAGAACAACGTGAAAGGGAAAAACAACTCCAGCACTCAAAAACCTTGTTGAACTATATCATCGAGCACAACAACGCGGGGGTCGCGGTTCATGACAAGGCGTTGAACTATGTGTATGTCAGCAAAAAATACTTAGAACAATACGGGCTTGAAGAAGACATCATTGGAAAACATCATTATGATGTCTTCCCGGATTTACCACAAAAGTGGCGAGACGTCCATCAGCGATCACTGCAAGGTGAAGTCATCAGCGAAGATAGGGATCGATTCATGCGTCACGATGGCACCCTGTTATGGACGCGATGGGAATCGCGACCATGGCATGATGTCGACGGTTACGTTGCCGGCATTGTCGTCTACACCGAAGTCATCAACAAGCAAGTTGAGGCGGAGAAGCAAAAAGAGCATCTCATCATGCATGACCACCTGACCGGGTTAACGAATCGTTTGTATTTCGATCAACGCATCAAAGCGATGGATACCCAAGCCAACCTGCCGCTGGCCGTCATCAACTTTGATGTGGATGGCCTTAGAATCATCAACGAGGCCTACGGCCACGCATACGGGGACAAACTCATCGTGCATGTGGCGGAGGTGCTGCGCGATGTGTTTGACGATGACGCGGTGGTGTCGCGGGTTGGTGGCGATGAGTTTTCCGTCATCTTGCCCAAGACATTGCGAGCAACCGCACAGACATTGGCGAAAACCGTCGTCAGTCAAGTGAAAGCGCATCGTATCAAGGACATTCAGACATCGATTTCCTACGGCATTGCGATTAAAAAATCACGCGAACCTATCGACAAGCTGTTTGTAACCGCGGAAAACGAGATGTACTCGAATAAAATCTATGAGTCATCATCCTATCGAAGCAATTCCATCAAGGCTATTTTACATGCCTACCATGAAAAAAACCCCCGAGAAGAAACGCACTCAAACCGCGTCGCCTCGTTGTGTGAAAAAATGGGCACAGCCTTAAACATGGATGATAACGACATCAAAATGCTTCGCGCCATCAGCCATCTTCATGATATTGGAAAAATTTCCATCGATGAAGCGATACTGAACAAACCCGGCAAGCTCAATAACGAAGAATGGAAAAAGATTAAGAAGCACCCAGAAATTGGTGCTCGGATTATTGCCGCCTCCGATGAATACGCACCGATTGCGGAAGATATTTTGGCTCATCATGAACGTTACGACGGCAAAGGGTATCCTAGAGGATTAGCTAAAAACAATATACCCTTAAGGGCGCGCATTATCAGCATCGTGGATTGTTATGATGCGATGACGTCTGAACGCCCTTATCGTCAAGCCATGACGCATGATGAGGCCATTGATGAAATCATTCGGTGTGCCAACACACAGTTTGATCCGACGCTTGTTGATGTTTTTGTTCAGCTCGATCATGGTGACCGATAAGACAATCACTCAAGAGGCATGATGCGTCCTCCAAAGCACGCTTACCCTTTGGGTGCGCATGCGCAAAAAAACAGACACGAGTTAAAACCCTCGTGTCTGTCCTTTATAGGGCGGTGCTTTGTCATTGTCGTACTCTTCGATGCCCGGTCCACCAAGCATTTTCAACCGGTAGATGCCATAGACATAGGTGATAATTAGGATGCCGACGGTGAGGGGAAAGCCGAAGAGGGTGCTGATGAGCGTGAGGCCACTGACATTGGACGTCAGGTAAAAGAAGACTTGAAACGCTGCACGCACGGTAAAATACATCAGCCATAAGATGCCCGCCTCGAAATACGCGGGGTAGATGTCTTTCCGTAAAAACCATGTGAATGTCCATCCGCGGGTAATGTGCGAAAGCAAGAGCGGTAGTGGGCGCTTGACAAGAAGGCTAAGCAACGTGACCAAGACAAGCAACACACTGCCAATGACCCCGGGTAAAAAATAATCACTCACGTTTCCCATGAGGATTGCAAATAAGGTCGCTAAGCCGATGCCGGCGACACCCAATAAGCTGTAGAGCACTGAGGAGCCGCGGACGACACGCCATCCGGTGAGAAGCAACGCTAGGCCGATGGAAATAGCGATGGCGTAGCCAAGCAAAAGAAACTGGTAAGCAACCAAAAACACCAAGGGCGGAATCAACGAGTCCAGCGTCTTCCCTTTTAAGACGCTCCGCAGCTCGTCGCGTATTTCATGAACGTTCATGAACGCTTTCCTTTGCGATGAACGCGTTGGCGCGGTGTCCGTGCAATGCCGTTAGGACATCGTTGCCGGCTTTGTGAAAAACATACCACAGATAGATGCTGGCGGTAAGGAAGCCGAACACCATCATCAGCGTCACCCAGATTACACGCGCAATCCACGACGATTCACGGTAGATAATCCAAAGCGAGAAGAGCACAAAACCAACATACAAATCGACAAGTGACACCACACCCCAAGGGTTGCGCATCAGCGTGCCACCATCTTCAAAGAAGTCACCGCGTACAAAACCGTTGATTAGGGCGATGCTCATTGCAACCGCGCCGATTAAAGCCACAATTTTAACCGTTTTCATCCCATCACATCCTTATTGGTAGTCATATTGTATCACTATTTTACACATTGCTTGACAATAAACACTTTTATGACAACGTTCCGAGCCCCACCAGACAAAAACCGCACCCTTTCCTTGGAGCGAAACCCCAAGGTTTGGGTGCGGTTTATCATCAATCAACAGCTAACATCAGTATCGATAGATGGCCGCGACACCGGTGTCTGTCGGCATTTTTTCCTGCGGAACGACGTAAACGTCCCCGCCGTTGCTGATGACGATGTCCATGAGGTCATCTAAGGCATCGTCGTATTTCTCTTGTCGTTTCGCGCGGTCAATGAGGCGACCGCTGTCGGTATCGATGCGTCCGGGAACTTCTCGGTAGGCTTCGATGAACACGGCATCGACGCGTCCGGTGACCGCCGCTTTGGCGACGGCGTGGATTTTATCATCGGCACTGCCTTTTTGCTTGGCCTGATGATAGGTGTCTTTAAGTTTATCGATGCGTGCTTCGTAGCGGGGTTCAATGATGGTCCATGCCAGCTTTTTGAGTTCCTCTTCTTTGAGTCCGCGAGGCGATTGTTTAATGCCTTCGTCCACGAGGTAGGGGTTATGGCTGTGTTTTCGGAAAGTCGTGTGGTACTCTGGCAAGGCGAACAGAATTAATGGTTTTTTTGACACGTTGCTGTGGTGTTTCATGACGTGTTGGTCAACGAGCCGAAGGTAGCGTTCGATGTCTTTATCGACTTCGTCTTTCTTGGATTTGTGACCGTGGAACATGGCGCTTGATGAGACTCCTCCGTACGATCCTTGGGCAAGGTAGGACTCGGTGTACTCATCACCGAGAAAGTCTTGGATAGTGCGCGGTTCGTCATCGCTCAATGGAATCTCTCTAAATCCGGTGCGGTTCCCTTCATAAAGCGTGTAAGATTGTCGATCGACGGCGAGGACTTGATATTCATCAAGGCCTTGGAAGTCTCGAATCAACGGCTTTTTGTGAAACCGCTGGCCGACAATCGCCATCTCCTGAACCGGGTTTTGCAGAACATGGACAACGATGGCTTTTGCGTTGGCAAAAATGCAAAACCCTTCGCCTCGCTGGTTCCAAAGCGTGCGGTCGTCTTTCATGACTTTGAGAGATTGAACCATCGATTCCTTGGTGTCTTTGTCGGTGGTTTTTTCAAGTTTTTTCTCAACCATTCGTATCAGGTTTCCGAAACGAATTCTGTCTTCTTCGTTGTAATTCGTGTCGCGATGTGTGGGAACATAGAGGGTCACTTTCGGATCGCTATGGTCGCTCAGGATGTCGTGCGGATACTGGTTTGCGATAATGTAGTTCATGTAACGCCTCCTTAAGGTTTAGGTGTTATGGTGAAGTGCTTTGTACTTATAGTATAGCTTTCATTGCCCTGAATATCAAAGGGAATGATTACACGCAATGAGACCCCTGGCTCTTGGCCTAAACTTTCTGTGAAACGCACAACGCTCGTTCGTGGATTGAATCACCAGACCAAGGTTCCCTTACTTAAGCGCCCGATGACGATTGATGAATATCAACCGTTCAGATGGGCATGGTGTTCAATGCGTGAGGTGGTGGCAACGGTCTCTGCAAAAAAAGCCAGTGTCTATTGAGGTTTCGTCGGGGTCGCTGTTGACCCCGTGAGTGAAACGATTATTTTTGTACACAACGATTGACTTATGCGGTGTATTTCGATAAACTAAAGGTACAAATAACTCTATGTGATAGAGTAGTCGAGAAGGCGAGATTATGCGGAACGTTTTGACGGTACCCAACAGCTTAAGCTTATCGAGATTGGTGTTTTTGCCACTGCTTTACCTCTTTTTGTGGCAGGGACAACTGGTGTTGTTTTTCATTGCGTTTACCGTGCTTGGGTCCACGGATTTTCTCGATGGATATTTAGCGCGCAAGTGGAATCAAGTCAGTCAGTTGGGCAAGATGCTCGATACGGTGGCTGACATGTTTTTTTATATTTCAGTCGCGTACTATTTGTATTACCTTTATCCCCAAGCGATTCTCTCTAATCAGTATTTTCTTATCGCAGCCTTTTCCGTCTATGGGTTAAGCTTCTTGACACCGTTAATCTTGTATAAGCGTGCCTACACCTTACACACCATGATTTTACGAAGCAACGCCGTGTTTGTGTATTTTATGATGTTGCTGTCGTTCATGATGAACACCACGTTGTTGCTTAGTGTCATCTTGATCATCTTTATGATTGGTTTTGTTGAAGAGATTATCATCTTTATCCGCTTTGGCCCCGTCGATCAAGACACCACGTCGTATTTCTCACTTAGCATAGAACGAAAATTGAAAGATTGGATTATTGATACGCCGATGTTTCAACGTTTGAGCCATCGAGGAAACACCCCCTCAGAATAATTACAGGGGGTGTTTTTTATCGCTTTTTTCCAATAGCTTACCAGGTCATTCAATCGCCAAACTCTATTTCGATAGGGTTTTTTAAATGGCGAGGGTTAAGGCCATCAAGGCTGGTTGATGGGCACGACATCGCCAGTAAGAAGCTGAGAGTATCGCGTCAGCTACGGCCGTTCTTGTTGCCCGATGAGCATCACCCAAGTGGTGATGTTTTTTTAAATAGGTTGGTAAAAATACGGGTGTTGATGGCTATGCTTTGCGAGGTGTGGGCTTCCTGTGGTAAACTTAACTTAGGAAACCTTTCACCAAGATGGTTCATCAAAAAAAACCATGATGTGAGGTGAGTGTCATGCAAAACACATACCTGGATAAACAGTACCATGCATTTAAACAACGCTATCCGAACGAGACAGAATACTTACAGGCTATTCACCATGTGTTAACCTCGATTGATGCGATTATGGATGACCACCCGGAGTATGAAGCTTACAACATCATTGAGCGCTTGCTAGAGCCTGAACGGGTCATCGGGTTCAAAGTGACGTGGTTGGATGATAACAACCAGGTTCACGTTAACCGAGGCTACCGCGTCCAACACAGCGCACTCATTGGCCCATATAAAGGCGGCTTGCGTTTTCACCCGAGCGTTACCCAATCGGTGCTGAAATTTTTAGCCCTTGAACAGACCTTCAAAAACAGCTTAACCACGTTGCCAATGGGTGGGGGAAAGGGTGGATCTGATTTTGATCCGAAAGGGAAGAGCAATCGTGAAATCATGACGTTTTGTCAAGCGTTCATGCGCGAACTTTTTCATCATTTAGGCGAAGACGTTGACGTGCCCGCCGGTGATATCGGCGTCGGTCAACGCGAAGTCGGCTATTTGTATGGTTACTACAAAAAACTCACTAACCAAGTCACAAGTAGCATGACTGGCAAGGACACGGCCATTGGCGGATCGCTCGTCAGACAAGAAGCGACCGGTTATGGGCTTGCCTATTTCGTCGACACGGCATTGAGGAAAATGAAAAACACCTCTCTCAAAGGCAAGAAGGTGCTCATCTCCGGATCGGGGAACGTGGCCATCTACGCTGCTGAAAAAGTGATTGAGCTCGGTGGCAACGTCATCGCCATGTCTGATTCTTCAGGGTATATTCATTGCGAAGAATGCGTTGACCTGGATGCGATTAAAACGATTAAAGAAGAAAAACGGGAACGCATTAAAACCTACCCAGATTATGACGACAAAGGTAAATACCATGATGACCCGGCAAAGTTGTGGGAAATCGACGCCGACATCGCGTTGCCTTGCGCGACGCAGAACGAACTCGATGCAACCGCGGTGAAACACTTAGTTGATAACAGCATCATGATGGTCGCCGAAGGCGCGAACATGCCGACCACGGAAGACGGCATTGCCTTACTTAGACAACACGAAATCCTCTTTGCGCCGGGGAAAGCCGCCAACGCCGGTGGCGTGTTGGTCTCAGGGCTTGAAATTGCCCAACAAGCGCAGTTTAGCACATGGTCGTTTGACACCATCAACCAACGACTCAAAGAAGGCATGAAAGGCATTTTTGAAGCCATCCATCAAACGGCCAAAGAATTTAACAAGGCAGACGACTTGCAGTTTGGCGTCAATGTGTACAGCTTTCGGAAACTCGCCAACGCCATGCTTCAACAAGGCGTGGTGTGATGCCAAACGCCATGCACTTCACTTGATGCGATAAACAGGAGGACACATGTCACAAGAACACATGCACATTCGAGAAGCAACGCACGCAGACCGCAACGTGGTCCAAGCTTTATGGGACGAGGTAATTCGCGATGCCTTTGAAGGTGAGGAGACGGATAAACACCATAACCCCGTTGAAGAGCTCACCTTTAAAACACGACAGTTCGACAAAGCGATGAAAACGAAGCAGAGTCGGTATTTCTTGGCGTTTGTCGAAGATAGGCTTGTCGCCACCATCGCTTATGGCTCACCGCCGAACTGGGGCATCTTGAAACGCACAAAAAAAGCACTCATCGACACCACGGAAATCGGATCGCTCTATGTGACACCATCCATGCAAAAACGAGGGTATGGCAGAAGCCTTCTCATTTACCTTTTAACTCACTTACACCACCACGGGGTCACCACCGTCTGTTTTGATTCCATCATTGAAACATCCAAAGCCATCTGGCTCAGGATGTTTGGTGAACCGACCTACAAAATTCCATCCAAAAAACATGATTTCACCCACATGATTTGGGTCGTCGAGGTGGCCGAATCGCTTAAGCGACTTTCCCGACGCGACGCACCCTCACCCCACAAACCCTCAACAAACCCTCAACAAACCCAGTGAGCAGCCGTATGATACGTTGGTGAACACCCATCCAAAAGAAGATGGGAACGACGCATAATTAAGCGGACCACAAAGCAGATATCACACACGTTTTTTCCGTGTTCGTGGTATGATTAAGTATAGGAGGAATACGCATGGGAATATTAAGTTGGATACTTTTTGGTGCCCTGGTAGGCTGGATCGCAAGCATTTTGATGAAAACCCGCCGCCGCGGATTAATTCGCAACATTGTTGTTGGGTTGCTCGGCGCGGTGTTGGGTGGCTGGATTGCGTCGCTTTTCGGTTTTGGATCGGTGAGTGCGTTCAGCATTGAAGGGTTTGGCATCGCCATCGGTGGAGCCATTGTGTTGATTTGGCTTCTGCGCCGTATGTAAATAACATGACCACCCCCCCATCGGTATCACGTGGGTGGATTGGTGTTTCATGGTTTGTTGTCACAACTAAAAACCGCCTGTCACGTTGGACGTGACAGGCGGTTTTCTATCGTACACAAGCAAGATGCGGGTTGTTTCATGTTGAAGACAATAGTCACCTCGTCCGTGAAGGATAGTTAGGTTAATGCGCGGAGAATGGCTTTCATGAAGGCCGGTAAGTCCTTGGGTGTTCTTGAGGTAATGAGATGGCCATCAACGACGACGGCTTGATCCACAAAGTCAGCGCCGGCATGAACGAGATCGTCCTTGATGGAAGCGACACCGGTGAGCGTCCGGTTTTTAATGTCGCATGCCGAAGCCATCATCCACGGACCGTGACAGATGGCGGCGATGGGTTTCTTCTGGGTGTCGATGTCGCTGACAAGCCGCACGGTTGCCTGGGTACGTCGCATGTGATCTGGCGAGTAACCACCGGGGATGATGAGGGCATCGTAGTCGTCGGCAGAAACATCGTTAGATGCTTTGTCGCTCATCGCTTTGGCGCCTCGTTTGCTTCGGTAGACAGCGTTTGCTTCAGCGCCGATGAGATCGACACGATGACCTGCCTCGAGCAGCCTGAAATAGGGGTAAAACAGTTCGTTATCCTCAAAGAGGTCTGCAATCAATATCGCCACATGTTTCACGCGTATTCCTCCTTCCGTTCAAAGGTGGTGAATGGATGGATGAAGCGTCATCGTAATAAAGCACATTATTCATGCTCACCATCACCGAAAATAACCATACAAGGCCACGACCCAGGAAATGAGCGCTGCGATGATTGCTATACCCATAAACCCGACAAGGAAAATCGCACCCAATCCGGCCTCGCCACTAAAGATATACAGCGCGAAATAACCAGATAGAAACGTCAGCCCTGTCGGTAAAACGAAGACCAACGCACGGTGAATTTTCTTCATGATGAAGGTGACCAATGACGCAAATGCGAAACTGATGGCAGCGATGACGGCGAGTGAAATAAACGTCTGAGTATCGATCGTATCACCTCATGCCTTTAGATAGTTTCAGTGTATCACACGACTAAACTTGTCAAGGTAAAGATGCTTATGGCCTGATACATCAGAGAGTCGCTCAAGACGCAAAAACCACACAAATGCATGCATGATGAGAGGCGTTTTGTCTGGGTTAAGGACTTTATTACAGGTTTCATATCCCGCCATGCGGAAGCAAATCACCTCGCGTGACCATCAAAATCCCACAACATCTCACAAAACACTGGCTTTTTTACGCGTACATGGTATAATACATCAGTTCGATAAACCACGTAATCGTTCCGGAATAGATGCGCAATGCTGTACGTTGCCATGCTTGCAACGTTTTTCTTTTGGCCGGGACCGAACCACTAAAGGAGCGTAACAATGACATTTGCACAACTCAACATGAACCAAACCCTGCTTCACGCCATCACGAAAAGCGGCTACACCGTCCCAACCGCCATACAAGCTGGCGCCATTCCGCACATCTTAAACGGTAAAGACATGCTTGGCAGCGCGCAAACAGGCACCGGTAAAACGGCGGCTTTTGCGCTTCCGATCATTCAACGCATGCAAGAAAACTCCATGGTCATCTCAAGACGCAAACACCCGCGCGCGCTTGTGTTAGCCCCAACGCGGGAACTTGCCTTACAGATTAAAGAAAGTTTTCAAACGTACGCGAAATACAGCGGAATCAAGACCGTTGCCATTTTCGGTGGTGTCCCTAAACGCCAACAAATCCAGTCGATTAAACGCGGCGTGGATGTGGTGGTCGCGACACCCGGACGGTTGTTGGATTTGCTCGCCATGAAAATTCTCACGTTGGATGCCATCGAGTATTACGTTCTCGATGAAGCCGACCGTATGCTCGATATGGGGTTTATTCCCGATGTCGAGAAGATTACTGCCAAAATTTCATTGCCACATCAAACGATGCTTTTTTCGGCCACCTTGCCCGCAAGCATCATTAAGTTATCCAAAGCCATGCTTGATAACCCTGTGCGCATTGAAGTCGCCAAGGACAACACACCCTTGGAAACCATTCAACAATCTGTGTTTTACATCAATAAAAACGACAAGACGTCGTTGCTTAGAGACATTTTGTTGGATGCCTCAATGAAGAACGCGCTCGTGTTCGTTCGCACTAAACAAGGCGCGAACCGCTTGACTAAAGCGATGCAGCACGCCGGCATCGACGCCGACGCAATTCATGGCAACAAAACCCAATCGCAACGTCAACATGCCCTAGATCGTTTCAAGCAAGGAAAAACCCGTGTCCTAATCGCCACCGATGTCGCCTCGCGCGGCATCGACATCAATGACTTGTCGCACGTCATCAACTACGACATGCCAGAAACCGCAGACACCTACGTGCACCGCATCGGGAGAACCGCCCGTGCTGGACGCGAAGGACGTAGTGTCTCGTTTTGCAGCGCCGAGGAGACGCACCTTGTCAAAGCCATCCAACGACACATTGGCATGATGATTCCCGTCGACGCATCGCATGGCTATGCCCAACCGAAACCAACACACGCCGTTCGCCATCAGATGCCGCATGCTCGCACCAAAGAAGCGTCATCACACGATTGGAAACGCCGGCGCAAGCCATCGCACAAACGCGCAAGCAGAAAGAACACCATGCGCACACAACACGCACGTGGCGGTTGGTAAACACACACATTGAATAGCAGAAACACCGGCCAAGGCATATGCCTTGGCCGGTTTTGATTCTTATACGAGGAGCGACAGGCGATGGTGTTCATCGTTTTTTAGCTTGTGATGCTGTGAATGATGTACATGGGTGGAAGGAAAAGGACGAAGTGCTTTATAATGGAAGCGGAGGTGTGATGATGAAAAAAGCATACGAAGCAGCCCTCGTTGGTTCGGCGGCCGCCCTCGGATACAATTGGATCTACAACATGCCCTACTTGGAAAAACTCGCCGACGAAGGGGATTTGTTGTTTGAGAAGCCTATGAAGGACGTCTACGAACGTGCACGTAAAGCGTATTTTGCCTACCCGTTTGCCACCGTCGGCGACGTGAGCGTTCAGGGCGAGATTCTCAAGTGGCTCCACCAGGCGCTCAACAGAAACGATGCCTTTAATCGAGGCGACTACGAGAATCTTGTCTTTGAGAAACTAAAACCCGGTGGGGCTTATCGGGGTTGGGTCGAGAGTTACGCGATGAAACTGATCTACAATCGGTTGAACGACGCGTTAAAGACGGGGCGCGACCCACTCGCCATCGACGACACACAGATGGTCGGTTTCATGCCCTACATCGCTTGTAAGGCACATGGTTTGTCCACCGACAAGGCCTGGGACTTGGCTCAAGCCTTCACCCGTACCGCAGTTTTCAGCAATCTATATGCCTTTTTCGACGGCTTATATGAAGCGCTTGAAGATGGCGATAAGGACACAGTGTTGAAAACGCACGCTGCACGTGCGCCAGAAGCCTTCCGTGATAAGTTTACCCGCGCCCTCGACACCGACACGAAAGCATTTATTGGCACCCATGTGAAAACGTCATGCGACATCGCGCATGCGTTGCCGTTGATTTACCACATCATCGCCCAAACCGATTCGTTCACCGAGGCGCTTCGAATCAACACGCGCATCGGCGGTGCAAGCATGGACCGGGGCTTGATGCTTGGATATGTATTGAGCGCGATTTACGAAGTACCGAGCACGTTGCGCGATAAAGTAAACGTCGCGCCATCTTGATTATCCAACCGCATGTGCATGGCTTCGCGACACCCAACGACAAGAAGACCACGTGATTGGCATCTGCCGCACGTGGTCTTTTCATTGTTACCGTTTCTTACATCGATGCGTATGGCGTGCAATCCCCCACGAAGCGCTGTGTACACTTGATAATCGCGCAACGCACCACGTTTGAAAGCGTGTTGCCTTACGTAACGCTCACGCGTGAAGCCGACTGTTCAAGAGCTCATCGCGCTGGTTTGATGGAAAAATGAACGCTTCGGCGCGGTTGAGGTCGGTCGGGGACAACACCGTGTGAATCGGGATATCTGTTGACTTGGCTATGATGATGTAACCTTTTTCTTCAATCATCGGCGTGTTGTTCATGGTGTCATCCGTTGTTTGATGCCTCTAGCGCACCAAGAAGAACACGTGTTGACAATAACGCGGTCGTTTTCGGGCGATATAACGAGAGAAACGATAATAAATCCAATAAAATAGCGGTCTTATGTGTTCTAGGGTGTGAGGAGGTATGACAATGAAGACATTTAACAATAGTTTACGCACGTTGCTTTTCGTCCTTGGCGCTGGTGTGGCGTTGATGGCGCTCTTACCGGTATTGACGTTTGATGACCTTTCCTACACCGGGTATGAAGTGGCATTCGGCATGGAACTGCTGAACATCAACCCGTTTAATTTAGGTTCAATCGCCAGCGCGCACCTGCCGTTTTCTCTTGCGGCGCTCTTGGCGTTTACGCTTCCCTTTGTGGCGGGCGTCATCGCCCTTGCTAATAAACGCTTGGCGTTGGTGTCGCTGGTCATTTTGATTACTGCACTGGTGCTGATGGTGCGCTTGCCTGAATCGGTTGAGATTCTCACAATCATAGGCGGCACCGAAACCACTGTTTCTGTTGATTGGGCGCTTGGCCATGGCTTAATTGCGGCCACCGTTCTCACGGTCACAGCGATTGTTGCGGGTGGCGTGTTGGTTTTTTCTGAACACAGCAACGCCTGAGGCGTGATGTTTTAATGACGAGACGAAAGGAATGATAGGGTGAATATTCTTTTATGGATTGTGTTTGGTGCGCTTGTCGGTTGGATTGCGAGCATCATCATGAAGACCCGCCGACGTGGCCTGATACGGAACGTAATCGTCGGCCTCATCGGGGCCTTCATCGGGGGCTTTTTAGCCTCGCTTCTGGGCATTGGTTCACTTGAGCGGTTCACCGCTGAGGGGTTCCTCATCGCCCTTGGAGGTGCGGTGTTCTTTATTTGGCTGTTGCGCCGCTTGTGAGCATTTTACGCCATGCGCTTTGCGGGTTCAACCGCAAAGCGCTTTTTGTCGACGCATCCCGGTGATGACAATCGATGAAATGCGTGCCCTGTGGTACACTAGAAGTAGGCAACGTATCTTAACGGTGACGATTAGGTAAGGTGATGAGGCATGCCGTTAAAGAAAGACCCACTGCTTGAAGCGCTGTCGGATACGCGGGATCGGTTGAAAGCGATGCATCGCGACCGCGATGGACGCACGCCGGTTGTGTGCTCCGATGAGGCGTTAAAAGAGATAGCGAAACGAAAACCGCTTAAACCATCCGACTTCTTGGCGATTCAAGGTCTTGGCGACGTGTTCATCGAACGCTACGCTGAGGATTTTTTGCGAGTAATCTACGAGCACAAGACCGCCTTGGTCAAAGAGGTTCACGTGTCACGAAAATCACGACGCGTGCTTGCTGATTACCAAGACCGCTTGACCGACATCTCGCGGCGTAATCGAAACCTTTACGCCGGAAGATTGGCCAGACGACACGCCGTCGATCTGACGACCATCACCGACCACGAGTCATTGAAGAAGATGTTGCTGTTTCGCGGCGGAAAACCGCTGCGACTGACAAATCGAAACAGCGCTTCAGGCGACGATGAGGGAACATATCGACGGCTAACGACGCTCTATCGTGAAGTGAACCGCGACACCAAGGAGACAGGATCGTACCCGCTTCATATCGCCTACCCCTTCGTCCAGGGAAGGCTTCCCGGCGAAGGGTTTGAAGTGAAAGCACCCTTGCTTTTCTTTCCGGTAATCTTAGAGCGGAAGGCGATGGACTTTTTCTTGCGTTTCGATCGCGAACGTGACGTCGTCATCAACCGTGATGTTTTGCTTGCGCATGTCAAATTTAACAACCTCGGCGACATCACCGGCATGCCCGACACCGAAGATTTGACCGTTAAGACCATCGATTCGACCGTGCTTCCCTTCTTGGCGAAAAACCATCTGATTGTGCAACGCGAATCGGCAAGCAAGTTCGATTTCGAACCGTTTGAGGACACCGTGAAAGATGATTTCAAGCGCATCAAGAAAGGCCGATTGGTGGTACGGAACTACCTCGTGCTCGGTCGCTACCGCATTTACTCCTCAAAAATCCAAGAAGATATCTCAACCATCATCACCGATAAAAAATACAACCACTTGCTCGACGATCTTTTGGACAACCCCTATGACCCGTATGACTACAGCGTCGAGCATCCATTCAAAAGCACCGATTACATGGCCCTTGACGAACGTGAACTGACATACATCAATGACCTTAATTACTCACAGGAGAAGGTCGTGTCATTACTTAACGACTACGATAAGATCGTGATTTGGGGACCCCCGGGCACCGGAAAATCCCAGACGATTACTTCCTTGATTGCTAAACAGATTGACCGCCGGGAGAACGTGCTTGTCGTCAGTGAGAAAAAGGTCGCGCTCGACGTCATCAAAAGCCGCCTTGGCTACGCGTCGAAGTTCGCCTTGTTCATGGACGACGCCCACGATAAAAACACCTTCTATAGTCAAGTGAAGCAGATGATTGATCCGCTCCCGCCCTCCCGCTCTCACAACAACGATCGTGAGACCATCGACATGGCAATCGGGAAAAAACTCGAAAAACTCGACAAAGTGTACCGCACGTTTTACACACCAGACGCGCACAACATCGTCGTGCATGATGTCTACGCACGCTATCTGTCCATCAAGCAATGGCATCCAGATTTAACACCCGACGCGGTGTACCGGGCCTTTTCACGGCGCTTCCACACCATCGACAAAGCCACCCTCGATACCATCGAAAAACGGTTCGCGAACAAGCAGAAACTGCGGGTGTTGCTTCTCTACCTCGACGCCCTCGACAACTATCCGTTCCTAAAGAAGATGAACACTAAGTTGACGCGAAGCGAGAAACTCCGTAAAAAAGCCTTTGAAGAAGCGTTCCTCAACTTCATGGAAACCTACCGCAGAACGATTTTTTGGCGAAAACGCACAAAACGGAAGCGTTTCATCAAGACGCACATCGAAGCCATCGACATGCTGTTCAAACGCACACGGCACGCCAAGAAGCTTATCAAGCACATGATTAAGGACCGCCGGCTTTTCGAGGTCCTCGAGAAGAAAACCAACGAGTTCGAGCGGGCGCGTCACCACCTCTCCCGCACCACAAAGCACGAGCGTACGTATTTGGACATGATTCGTCAGGATCCCCCCTTCACTTCTCTCGACAAAGCACACCTACAACACAAACGCATTTTCGATACGTTTTACACCGGGTACATAGAACGCTTTGAAGCCGTCAACCAAGACAAAGTCTACGATTTGGCACACTACCATGACATGATGCGTGACCTGACGCTGCTGTTTGGGGAAAAACTGGATATCGCCAAGGAGGATTTTGCGATGGCGCTTTATCAGGATGCGTTGCATTTCTCAAACTCAAAACGCATCATGGACATTAAACGCCGGCTTGAAAGCGAACGGAAATGGAGCGTGTCGCGGTTCATTCACACCTATCAGCTTGAACTCTTCTCAAACATCAAAGTATGGATGATGACCCCTGAAGTGGTCTCGGAAATCATCCCGCTTAACTTCGCGATGTTTGATTTGGTTATTTTCGATGAGGCCTCTCAGATGTTTGTCGAAAAAGCAATCCCCACCATCTACCGTGCGCAAAAAGTCGTCATCGCCGGAGACACGAAACAACTTAGGCCCTCCTCGCTTGGGGTCGGCAGGCTCGATGAAGAGGCGTTGGTCGAAGAAGGCGAGGATGTAGACATTACCCTTGATGCTAAGAGCCTGTTGGATTTGGCCCGGTACAAATACAAAGAAACGATTTTAAACTACCATTACCGCTCAAAGTACGAAGAGCTAATCGCCTTCTCCAATTACGCGTTTTACGACGGGAAACTGCTCGTATCGCCCAACCAAACAACACCTGACAAACCACCGATTGAGTATATCGTCTGCGAGGACGGCATATGGGACAAACGCCAAAACCTCGTCGAGGCGCGCGAGGTCGTTAATGTTATCAAGCGGGTTCTCAGGAGCAAAGACAATCACGACACCATCGGCGTGATCACCTTCAACATCCAGCAACGTAACCTCATCGAGGATTCGTTGGACGAGGTCCTGTTTTCGAACACCGTGCACGCCAAGCGGCTTGAAAAAGAGATGCAACGCGTGGAAGCCGGTGAAGACAAAACGCTGTTCGTGAAGAACATCGAAAACGTACAAGGCGACGAGCGGGATATCATCATCTTCTCGACCGCCTACGCGAAAAACGCCGAAGGACGGTTTTTGCGCCAGTTCGGCTGGTTGAACAACCAAGGCGGCGAAAACCGCTTGAACGTGGCGATCTCCCGCGCCAAGAAGAAAATTTATGTCGTCACGTCCTTTTACCCCGATCAGTTCCATGTCGAAGACTTGAAGGGACGTGGACCGAAGACGTTGAAGGCGTACCTCCGGTATTGCCACGCGGTGTCAAAAGGCGATTCGGTGGGCGCCGCGCGTGTCTTGGCGTCGCTTGCGGACCAAGCACTCGCCCGTCCCGAAGGGCATTTGAACAAACTCCAAGAGGACATGATGAAACGCTTTGAACGGGAGGAATTCGAGGTCATTGCCAATGTTGGCATTGGCGGTTACCAGATTGATTTCGGCATACGGAAACCAGGGGAGAAAGCCTACCGGCTCGGCATCGTTTGCGATATCCTCGACGCCACCACCAACGGCGACGTGCGTGACAGTTTATTGCACCGGGAGAAATACTTACGCGCCCGGGGATGGAGCATATATCGCGTCTTTGGGCCGAGTTGGTACAAAGACCCCAACGCCATCATGCGTGAGATCCGTAAGATGGTGAGGGAAAACGATGATTTCATTGTCTCTTAACGCGCTAACACGACACTCACAGCACGTGTGAAAGCACACTAATCGGGGCGTTGGGTGATGAGACAACGATGACATGACAGAGATAAACCAACAAAAAAACCGTCTGCGTTTGTGAGCGCAGACGGTTTGTTTATGGTCTACTGTGCATCGAGTAATGGATGATGGCGCTGAGGTGTTTGTGTTGATAAGCATGCGTCCTTGGATCGAGCCAGTCGGGTATATCATAGGGTTCTGCGTCGTTGTTGGACGATCCCGGGGTGATTTCTTCTCGATCGAAGAACTCCCACGTGTCGCTGCCATCAGGATAGCGGCCATACGATACGTTGCGAAGCATGCTGATGGGCGGGAGTTGGTCGACGAGGGTGTGGCCATCCGGCGCGGTGATAATCAGCGGTTCGCCGCTGCGTGAAATGCTGAAACTGGTGTGAATTTCACCGTTTAAAGCGACGATGTCTTTGCCCGATGCCCACACGAGGAGGAACCCGCCTGAAGGGATAACCGTACCCTCAGGGAAGCGCCACTGCAGGGGGTTTTCGCTGTCGTCTGAGAGGTAGTATCCACTGATATCGACGGCGGAAGCGGTTGGATTGTACAGTTCAATCCAATCCTCATAATCGCCATCAACGTCGGTGATGGTCTCACCGTTTGAAGCCATGAATTCGTTAATCACGATTTCTTGCGTCGGGTCAACCGGTAAAGTGTAGGGATACCGATCCAACACGTGTGGCCAAAAATCAAGCAGCGGCGCATAACCTCCATCGGCATCACTGGCGAGGATGGGAATTGGGTTGTCACGGATGTCGACCTCGGCGAACACGCCCAGGGCGGGACGGTCTTGAAGCACCCCGGCTTCCATGAGCGAGGCAAGGACGCTGACATCATCGATGCCGGTGTTGCGAAGGTTCAGACGAAGCAGGGACGTCAAGGTGGCGAGATAAACGATGTCTTCGCCTACGGGGACGTTGCGTAAGATGAGCGTTTGCAGGTTGGTTAAGTTAGCGAGGGGTGCTATAGAGATGATGTCGACGTTGGAATGGAGGTTTAAGTACGTTAACGACGATAAGGTGGCTAACGGGGTGAGGGTGGTCACCTGGTTTCCCCTTAAGTTAAGATGGTCGAGGTGATGCATCGCGCTAAGCGACGATAACGAGGTGTCGTCGATGCGGTTGTCGCGTAAGTCAAGGTCGCGTAGAGTGGTTAAAACGGCGAGCGGTGTGATGTCATCGATGTGGTTATTACGAAGGCTTAGTTCGCGCAACGAGGGAAGCCCAGCGAGCGCACCGATTTGGAGAGACCCAAGGTCGGTGATGGCATTGTCTCTCAAACTGAGTGTTTCGAGGCGGGCCAGGGTCGCAAGCGGTGTCACATCGGTGATGGCGTTGCTGTCGAGGGTGAGGACGCGAAGCGACGTCAGCGCCTCGATCCCCGTTAAGGTTTCAATGCCGGCGTTGGTGAGATTGAGTTCGGTGATGGTTCTGAGCCGGGGGCTTGTTAAGGGACCTTGAGGAAGCTCGAGATAATCACGGAGTGCTTGTTCGAGGGCTTCATCCTCGAACTCGAGGATGTCATGATCATGGTTGGACTCGCCCGGGGTGATTTCGTCACGGTCAAAGAATTCCCAGACATCGCTGCCATCGGGATAACGGCCATAAGACATGTTGCGAGGAACGGCGATGGGAATAACTTTGTCGACGAGTGTGATGCGGTCTGGTGCGGTTAAGATGAGCGGTTCACCGCTTTGTGATATGCGGAAATTGGTGTGAATTTCGCCATGTGGAGTAACGGTGTCTTTGCCTGAAGCCCACACGAGGAGGTGACCGCCTGGAGGGATCACTGTGCCATCAGGAAAGCGCCAACGGGAGGGGTTGTCACGATCATCTGACAAAAAATATCCGCTAATATCAACGGCAGAATCGGTTGGGTTATGCAGCTCAATCCAATCTTCATAATCACCATCGAAGTCGCTGATGGTGTCACCGTTTGAAGCCATGAACTCGTTGATGACAACTTCACGCGTCGGATCTATCGGTAAGAGGTAGGGATGACGATAGGTCACATGGTGCCAAAAATCTCGTAGGGGGTTATAACCGCCTTCGGTGTCACCGGCAACTATGGGAATCGGGTTGTCACGGATGTCGACGTCGGCATACTCGCCGAAGGCAGGGCGGTCTTGCAGGGCACCGGCTTCCATCAAGGACGCGAGGACGGCGAGGTCATCAATGCCGGTGTTGCGGAGGTTGAGGCGGCGCAAGTTGGTTAAATTGGCGAGGTACGTGATGTCCTCACCCACAGGGACATTACGCAGGATGAGGGTTTGAAGGTTGGTTAAGCCGGCGATGGGCGCTAGGGAGTGGACATCGATGTTGGAATGCAAGTTCACGTATTTGAGGGAAGGAAACGAGGCCAACACAGCGATATCGGTGATGTTAGTTTCTCTCAGGTTTACATGTTCAAGCCGAAACAGCCCAGACAACGATGACAGCGTGTGGTCGGTGAGCGGATTTTCGCTCAAATCGAGGTAAAACAGATTGGTCAAACCAGCAAGCGGCGTAACGTCTTCGATGTCATTGTCACGGAGGATGAGCCGTTCGAGTTGTGTGAACTCAGCCAAGACAGAAACATCGGTAATGCGGTATTGATAGTGGCTATCGTCGGGGTCAGGACGATACACGTTATGGCGCAAATTCAGTTCGCGGAGCGCACCGAGGTTAGCCAACGCGCTGAGTTGGATAGCCTCAAGGTCAGTGATGGCGTTGTTTCTCAAGTTGAGAACTTCTAAGTGGCGCAGGTTCGCTAGGGGCGAGACATCTTGGATGGCGTTGCTTTCGAGGTTGAGGATGCGAAGCGACGTCAACCCTTCGATGCCCGTTAAGGTTTCGATCCCAGCGTTGGGGATGTCAAGCACACTAATCGATTCGAGTTGTTGTCGTGTGATGGGGCCTTCCGGATAATCTATCACGTCTCGAATGACTTTTTCGAGGGCCGCATCTTCGAACTCGATGGTGTCGTGCCGGTTGTGCATCATGGCGTAAACCGTCACCAAAAACGCGCCCATGAAGGCGAGGATAACACTGAGCCGTATGACGCGTTTAATCATCGGGAGTCCTCCTTTGATTGCGGTGCGTTAATTTACTCAAAATCACCTTCATGAAAAGCTTGCGATTGCACGGCATGATACATCCATGTCGCGCGTGCTTCGATGTAATCATAAAGGTAGTTTAACTGGCCTTGATAGGTTGTGGCGTTGAGCATTTCAGGCGGGTTTGGCCACACGTAATGGCCTAAAATATCCCACCGTTCGAAGTTGCGCTCGGCTGCAGGTAAGAGCGCATCACCCATGGATTCAACAACGTCCAAAAGGTCAAAAATTTTCGTGTGGTAAAGTTCGATGTAGCGCGTACGGAACTGGGCGCGAACCTGAGGGATGTCCATCATCAACTGAAACCAACGGTTTTTGTGGTCGCGCATGCCATACCAGTTTTCGGGCCCGTAATCGATGTAATCGGCGTTGCCGATAGCAAGATCGAAGTCCCATATAGGACCGAGTCTCAACACCTCGCCCGGGCGCTTATACGCAAAGACGCTTCCCCACCCAACGTCGACGTTTTTAAACAGTTCTTGCACGATGAAATAATCGATGAAATTGTCGATATCAAGGTAGGCTTCGTAGCCTTCTTTGGCAATGAGGGCGCTTTCCATGTCAATCACGTATTGCTTGATGTAATCGATGTGTCCGGGGGTCAAGTCATCGCCGGGTGAAGGCGCTTTAAACACATAAGGGACGCCGGCCACGTTGAAACCGTGGATGCCTTCGATTTTACCGTGGTCGTAGAAGCGGCGATCGAGTTCAAAGAGAAAACCTGCATCCAAGGAGGTGGTATCCGCATCGAACCACAGCTTGTTCTGATGAATTTCGGTGTGTTCTGTTAAGGTGTAGACGCCATGGTATTCCCCGTTAAAATACACTTCAACAACACGTGTTGATGGGGCGTGTTCTACATGACGAAGCATTCCTGAAAACGTGAAGGCAACGGTGTTGCGAAGCAATGATTTATCGGCGTATTCGGC
Source organism: Candidatus Izemoplasma sp. (assembly GCA_007132465.1). Classification (GTDB taxonomy): domain Bacteria; phylum Bacillota_I; class Bacilli_A; order Izemoplasmatales; family Izemoplasmataceae; genus SLQR01. The sequence goes on along the minus strand of SLOP01000017.1, from coordinate 24,400 downwards.
GAGCAGGACATAGTTTCTGGCCTCCGGCATGCCAAGGATCGAGACGTCGTTGGCGAATTTCAAGCGATAAGGTCGCTTTGGCATTCCCCACGTGGAGTTTCCACGGCCACGAATCTCGACCATGGCGTTGTCAAACAACTTTTCGCCCCGATCGTTGACGGTCGAGAAAAGCGTCACAGCGGCGTTGCGATACGCGTCTCGGTTGACGTCACTGATGGGGATATCCACCTGAATATGGAGGACGTTTTCATTTAAGCCGGACGACGGCGCAATGAGCATCATGTCGTGGCTAAAGGTATCGTGTAGGTCCCCGTAACTTGCTTGAACCGTCAAGGTGATTGAGCGGTCAAATAACGGGGGATGGTAAGGAAACACGTGAGTTAGGGGTTGACCCTCAAAGGACCAAACGAGATCGAACCCTTCAACGCGTGGTAAGGTGAAATCCGCGTTAACATGATTCGGCAGTAGATGGGGTAACGTTTCACCAAACAAGGTTAACTGCGTTTCAGGATCACGCGGCGTTTCCACGGTTGGGTCAGGTGTTGGTGCCGGCGTTTCGACGGTGGGCTCCGGGGTAACTATGGTTGGATTAGGGGTTAAAGAAGGCGTGGAATCTGGCGTTGTTCTAGGCGTGGAATCCGGTGAGGGTTCAAAGTCAGGTTGGGTGCAGGAAAAAAGCATGAAAACGAACACGACTAACGCCATGGTTATCAGAAGCTTTTTCACAACGCACACAACCTTTCCGATTCGTCATTACCCACAATTATACACCAAGTTGTTTGAAAGGTGAAGCATTGCGAGGAGAATGGTCGAGAAGCCGAACGTGATTTATACCATCAACACGTCGTGGTCACACACCCCCTCGTCAATGACGGCCTTAAGAGCATTGTTGGGTGAAAGAGACCGTGTTGAAAATGTATCTTATTAATAACCGTTGTGACCGCACCAAAAGCGCAGTACACTGAAGGTGTATAGGAGGTATGATGATGCGACGATGGCTATTGATTGCGCTGGTGTTTTTCGTGTCGTTGACCCTGCAAGCATGCGGTGGTCAACGCGATGTGTATGACAGCGCAGGGCTCGCTTATGTTCAGGATGAGAAACACTTACGTTCGCTGTTGAGCACCAACGATGGGTGGCGATTACGCGATCTTTTCTCAATAGGGTCGGCGGCCCAAGAGATGGCCGATTTAGATGATGCGCCAGCGCATTCGACCACCAACGTGCAAGTCGACGGGGTTGATGAGGGGGACATCGTTAAAACCGATGGAAACCGCATCTACTATCTTCGCCACGATACGGTGAGCGTGGTTGAGGTTGATGAGACCGGCGCCATGGAGCTTATCCATAACCACGCGCGTGAGGATAACATGTGGGGGCATTATCGTGAACTCTACGTGACGGCGGATAAACTTGTCGTCATCGGCATGTTTTACCACGCCGGGTCGACCCCATCAAAAACACGGGATGAAGACGAGTCATTGAGAAGTGTTGACATGGATGATTGGATCTATTTTCCGGCTTATCACACCATGACAACGGTTGATATTTACGATAAAGCGTCAATGGAACGTGAAGAGACAATCCACATCAGCGGACAGCTGATCGGGTCTCGCTTGATTGGCGACAACCTTTACTTGATTGGTTCACATACGCATGGACGCAACGATGATGACCCACGCCCTTATTATTACCTCAATGATGAGCGCATGACGGTCGATTATGAAGCCATCAAATACTTGCCCGAGATGACCACGCGAGCGTTCACGGTGATTTCTACCATCAAGTTGGCTGAAGCGAACGCCTTTGAGTACGATGTGTTTCTTGGCGTGAGTGCGTGGGGGCAGCTATACGTGAATGAACAGGCCATATACATGGCGTCCAACGACTACCGGGCAACGACCAGTGAACGCGATGCGCTTGATACCGATGCGTTTGCGACCCACGGGACAATCATTGCCTACGCCTTCACCGATACCGGTTCAGTTCAGTACGCCGGTGCCGGTGATTACCAAGGCATCATCATCAACCAGTTTGCGATGGACGAACACAACGGGTATTTCCGCATTGTGACCCGCGACGGATGGGGGGCAGATGCCATCAACCGTCTTTATGTGTTTGAACGCGTCATTGACGAGGGTGTGCCTCGTCTTGAACAACGCGCCTTGCTTGATGAGGGCATTGGTAAGCCTGAAGAAACCGTGCGGTCGGTGCGCTTTCAAGGCGATGTTGTCACGGTGGTGACGTTTGAAGAAATCGATCCGTTTTACGTCATCGACCTTAGCGACCCAACCAACCCGACGATTCTCGGTGAGTTAGACATGCCGGGCTTTAGCACATACCAACACCCGTGGAAAAACGACACGGTCATCGGCATTGGTTATGAAACTGACAACGCAGGGTTTATTATTGGGCTGAAACTGTCGTTGCTTGACATCAGCGACCATGAAAACCCGACCGAAATCGGCCAACCGCTTGTGCTTCTCAACGAAACCCAAGGGTGGCAGTATGGCGAAGCGCTCCACAACCACAAAGCGATGCTTATCGCTGAACCGTTTAATTTTATCGGCTTTTCAATCGGCCGCGCGACGTGGGGACAACACTACGAGTATCATAGCGATTACCTCATTTTTGACATCGACATTCATCGCGATCAACCTATCGAGATTGGCGCCACTATTTCTCATATGGCGCTGTTTAACGAAGCGCAAACGACTCGATGGTACTACACCTTTGACGTGAACCGTGCCATCACCATCAATAACCAACTCTACGTCCTATCAGACGGTGCCATAAGCCGCCATGCAATGGACGATGGTTTCTCGTTGATTGATGCGATTGGCTTTGATGAGGATTAATCACATTGGACGCAAGCGCGTTCGCAGCGAAGCACCCACCATCATCGCGTATCCCCCTAACGTGTGCGCCACTAAACATGGCATCAGCCCCGCATTAAGGGGCTTTTAGAAGTTGATTGCCTTGCCTGCGATGGGGATGTTTTCACGGTTTGGGCGTGACAAACACCGGAGGGTGGAGTATAATTGAACCTGAACGTGTATTACCAAAACCAATAAACCGATTCAACCGCCCCGTGTTGTGTGGGGTGGGGACACCAGGTGGTGGGGTAGAGGGATGAAAATCACGAGTCTAAACAAACCGCTAAAAATCAAAACGTTTCACAAACAAGACAACGCCCAAGGGGCTTATTTTGAGGCGATGAAAGCCAAACTTAAAGCACAACACGGCATCGACATTGTGCGAGATCTCATTTTGGCACAACCAACTAAAATCGTCTGTTTCGCCGACGTGTCAAACCGCGACGATATCACGCTTGAGGTGGTGTCTGGCAACTGGTCGATGCTTGGTTTTGAGGATAAACCAACCCTGTCGTTCGCCGCGTTGTTGGCTTGTTTCGACCATGATAACGGCTACGCTAAGGTTGCCGGAAAAAAACAATACCATAAGGGCGTAATCGAGCAGTTGTTTGATTTCGACAACGAGCCAAACGTCACGTTTCCGATCATCAACGAGGCTGGGAAGCATTGGATTCGCCTCAACCTAGTCATCATTCGTGACCAACCGGCGTTGGCGGCAGTCTTCATCACCGATGTGACCAATTTTCTTGTTGAGGAAGAAGAGCTGTTTATCAAAACCCACCATGATTCATTGACAAGTCTGTTCAACAAATACACGCTTGATTACCACTATGGCCTTCGCTATCAACACGACGATTTTCATGTCATGTTTTGCGATTTGGATGATTTCAAGGTTCTTAACGACGCCTTGGGTCATCAAGAAGGCAATCGCTATCTTAAGCAGTTTGCGGAGATACTCCGCGAGCATGAACAAGATCTAAGCCGTTTTTATCGGATTGGTGGCGATGAGTTCATCGGGCTGTTGTTTGACAAAACAGAACGCATTAAACAGATCGCTGAGGCCATCGTTCGTCAGACCACCGAACTTTCGATGAAGGCGTTTAACACGGATACATCAGTGTCCATCGGTGTGGTGAAAGCCGATAAGCGCGACGACGTCATCGCGAAAGCCGATACGTTGTTATACCGTGCTAAAGCCGAGGGGAAAAACCGCTGGCTGTTCACCACCGAATCTGACCTCAAAGAAACGAAGAACACCTCATAGACCAACCAACGGGAACCCGCACGGCGGGCCCCGTTTTTTTGTTCACCTCGTCAATCCTGATGAGAATGCCGTGTAAACATGCTATAATGAGGTCAACAATATGGACAGGAGGTAGCGATGAAACCCTTACTCTATTTAGTGGCCGGGGGATCGGCGTCGGGCAAAAGCACCGTGGTGCAAAAAATCGTGGCGCGCGCAGGCCTTGATGACGTGCTAATCATCAATCACGACGATTACTACCATGACCAACGTGACATGCCCATGGAGACGCGCATGAAAACTAACTATGACCACCCTAAATCGCTTGATAATAATCTTCTATATGACCATTTAAAGGCGTTGCTTGCCGGTGAAACCATTGAGAAACCGGTGTATGATTTTGTGCAATACACACGCAGTCTCCAAAGTGAAACGATTCAACCGCGCTCCATCATCATCGTTGAAGGCATTTTGATTTTGGAAAACGAGCACATTCGTGGGCTTTCCGACCTGAACATCTACGTCGAACTAGACGATGACATTCGGTTTATCCGTCGATTGAAACGTGACATGAGCGAACGAGGACGCAGCCTTAACAACATCATCGAACAATACGAGTCAACCGTAAAACCGATGTTTCATCGCTTCATCAAACCGACCAAACGGTACGCTGATGTCATCATACCAAACGACCGAAGCCATGACATCGCCGTGGATTTGATTGCGACAAAAATCAACCAGACTTTGCAGATGCAGCAATCATCGACACGCCCAACAAAAAGCTAACGATTAATAAAGCCTACCCATAAAAAAGCCTCGCAGTCGAGGCTTTTTACGTGGTCTCATTGGAAAGCGAGGGTCGTTTGAAGGCCTGATGTGCGGACGGGTTGGCGCGATAGACAAAGATGACACCAACGAGTATCGATACCGCCAACAGCGCATAGGTGAGGCTTGAATGATCCCAGACAATCCTAAAAGCGGTCATGCGCCTTGTGGCATTGATGGTGGCATGAAAGACCACCGTGAGCAGGATGCTGCCGGTGCGTGCGTATAAAGCGGTGAGGTAAAGGCTAAACATGAAAAGCCCAAGCAAGTAAGGCAGCACATCGAAAAACGTTCGACCTACGCCTCCCATGATCAACAAAGGAACGTGCCAACTTGCCCACACAACACCGACAATCAACGCGACACCAAGCAGGTGAAATCGCCGTTGGATGCGCTCTTGCAAAAACCCGCGCCAGCCGACCTCCTCAAGCCCCCCCACCACCAGCGAGTACGCGAAGAAGTAAAAATACCAATACCATGGATTGGTGAGCGTCACCGCAACGTTTTGCTGAACTGAGTATCCAAGCAGAAATAATCCGCCAAGCATTGGGGCGATAAGCAAAGCAAAGAGCCAATAACGAGGCGGATGGTTTATGGTGATGAGCGAAGCCAAAAACCGCTGTTGCTCCTGGCGATGTTTAGAGAAGTAGACAAAAACCAACGCAAACACGGTGGGTGTGGCTCCGCCAACTGTGAACAAGACAATGCTCGGGAAATCATAAAAGTTGAGCATGCCACGCCGTAAAAGCACGGCCAGCACACCGTGCAGTGCGTAGGTTACCGACAGGGTTAACACAACAAACAGCATCGCTTTTCGCATAGGCCCCTCCATGTGGTGTCATTATACCACAAAACACTAAGCAACATCATCATACACTGATTGAAACCATGAGACCATGACATCATATTATGCATCGTCAATGACGCTATAAAAACACCCCCTCATCGCTTGAGGGGGTGTGTCATCATCAGTGCAATCACAGCGCTTCGGTGACGGTTTTCGCTTGCAGATGCAAAAGCAAGTAATCTGGACCGCCGGCTTTGGCGTCGGTGCCGCTCATGTTAAAACCGCCAAACGGTTGATATCCGACGATGGAGCCGGTGCATCCACGATTGAAGTAGAGGTTGCCGACGTGAAACTCATCACGGGCTCGTTCAAGGTGTTCGCGGTTTGTTGACAGCACCGCACCGGTGAGTCCGAACTCGGTGCCGTTGGCGACATCGAGCGCTTCGTTAAAATTATTCACCTTGGTCACGGCAAGCACCGGACCAAAGATTTCTTCTTGCATGATGCGGGCGTTGGGATTGACGTCGGCGAAGATGGTTGGTTCGATGAACCAGCCGGTGTTATTATCCACGGTGCCACCAATCAGCAGTCGTCCTTCTTGTTTACCGATGTCGATGTACTCAGCAATGGATTGAAAGGCGTGCTCATCAATCACCGGCCCCATAAAGGTGTTGGCATCAGCCGGGTCGCCGACGCGAATGGCATCGGTGGCTTCTTTGAGTTTTTCTAACACCTCATCGTAGACGCTTTCGTGCACAATGAGGCGGCTGCAAGCGCTACATTTTTGGCCGCTATAGCCAAACGCGCTTGACGTTGCGTAGCGGGCTGCGTCTTTGGGGTCGACGCCTTCGTCGACGATGATGGCGTTTTTACCACCCATCTCAGCAATGACGCGTTTCAGCCAGATTTGTGAGGGCTGGACTTTGGCGGCGTTTTCGCTGATGAGGATGCCGATTTCTTTGCTGCCGGTGAAGCTGACGAAGCGAGTTTTTGGATGTTTCACCAGGTAGTTACCTATTTCTGAGCCTTTGCCAGGAACGAAATTGACGACCCCATCAGGTAGCCCGGCTTCTTCAAGGATTTCGACAAACGTGTGCGCGATCACACCGGTTGGGCCGGCGGGTTTGATTAACACAGTGTTTCCGCTGACCACTGCGGCTGAGGTCATACCGGTTAAGATGGCAAGCGGAAAATTCCAAGGCGTGATGATGACGCCGACGCCAAGGGGGATGTATCGGTATTCGTTGCGTTCGACATCAGGGCGGCTAAGAATGGCTTTATCGGTGTCTTGTAAAGCGATGATTTGTCGACCATAATACTCAAGAAAATCAATGGCTTCCGCCGTGTCTCCGTCGGCCTCGGCGTAAGGTTTTCCGGCTTCTTTGGTCATGAGAGCGCTGAGTTCATAGCGCCGACGGCGCATGATGGCAGCTGCTTTGAAAAGCACGTCAGCGCGCACGTTGACGGACACTGTCTTCCATGATGTAAAGGCGTTAAGCGCGGCGTCCATTGCGCGGTCGGCTTCAGGGATGCCGGCTTGATCGATGTGTCCGACGACTTCGCTGTGATTAGCCGGGTTCGTGGATGCCAGTTGAGTTTCGGTTTTAACGCGTTTTCCGTTGATAATTAATGGGCATCGCTTACCGAAGTGACCGGTGATTGTCTGGAGCGCTTGTTTGTATTGTTTGACGTTTTTCGGGTCGTTGAAATCTGTGAAGGTGCTGCACGTGTAATCGTAGATGGCCATGTGAATCCCTCCAATCGATTTATTCCATTATACCATGCCTGAGCCAAAAAATGCACTATCTGGCCCTGTTTGGACCGTGCCTTATGCCAGGGTCTAAGCGTGGTTAAGCGCATCCTGCGTCGATTTGCGAAGTCTTCATGAAAGTGTTTTCAACGAACCACATCATGACGAGTGATGTGGTAGGAACACCGTTTTAGTCTTATTGGGTCAGCCTATGATTGAACCGATGGTTTCGATTCATCCTGCGACGTGGTAACATTAGGGTGAGAAAGCGTGATGAAACAAGGAGGCTACGATGGACGAAAAAGCGATGTATCCGCTCATCAAGAAACAGCTTGAGACGCTTGGTTTTGACGTCAAAGCCGAAGTTTCAAACGCCGATGTGGTGGCCATGAAATCCGGCATGGCGCTGGTGGTCGAGATGAAACGTTCACTGACCACTGCGTTGATGCATCAAGGCATCATGCGTTCATCTGTCGCCGATGCGGTTTATTTGGCGGTATTTACCCCCACTGACCGAGTGTTGAAATCACGATCATTTAACGAGAAGAAGGCTATTGTTAAGCAGCTTGGGCTTGGGTTGATGCTGGTGGATGTGCCGCGTGAGCATGTGACGTTTGTCATTGATCCTGCCAGCGAAACCCAAGGCAAGAACACACGACAACGACGCAAACTGATCGATGAGTTCAAGTTGCGTAAGACGGCGTTGAACGTTGGCGGTGTCACGCGCACCAAAATTATCACCGCCTATCGCGAACTTGCGCTTCGTATCTTGGATGCGTTGGAAAACGGTCCAAAGCCCATCAAAACGTTGGTAGAGCTCACCGGAAGCATGAAAACCACCAGGGTGTTACAAGACAATCATTACGGCTGGTTTGAACGCGTTGAGCGAGGCGTCTATCAGATGAGTTCTGAAGGGAAAAAAGCACGGCATACGTACGCCGATGTGTTAGATACGCTACGCACACTGTGACCTCGCCAAGCGCTCCGTCCACCCGTGTGTGCTTGAGTGCGATGAATCAAGGCGTCATCAACAACCATTTTCTTTCAATCCACAAAACACGCAACCACTAAAGGAGGCTATGCATGAGTATTCTACACGAAACGTACACGCTGCATAACGGCATCACCATACCGAAAATCGGCTTTGGCACCGCGCCGCTCAAAGGCGATGAAGCCTACCAAACCGTCAGCCACGCTATCAAGGCAGGGTATCGGCACATCGACACAGCGGCAATCTACGGAAACGAAGAAGACGTGGGGCGAGCTGTCCGCGATTCAGGCGTTTCTCGAGAGGCGCTGTTCATTACCTCGAAGTTGGATGCGTCAATCAAATCCTACGATGAAGCCATCGATGCGTTTCATGAATCCCTTAAACGCTTGGGCATGGAATACTTGGACTTGTATCTGATTCATGCGCCGTGGCCTTGGAACGAGAAGTTCAGCAATCATTTCGCCGGGAATGTTCAAGCCTTTAAAGCGCTTGAAAAGTTGTATGAACAAGGGCTGGTGAAAGCCATTGGCGTTTCCAATTTCGACCCTGATGACATCCGCAACATTATAGACCACTGCAGCATGGTACCGCACGTCAATCAAATTAAGTACCATATCGGTCATCCGCAAAAAGCCACGCGTGCTTTGTGCGAACGGCACAGCATTCTCCTCGAAGCGTATTCGCCGCTTGGACGCGGCGAGGTTTTATCGGACGGTCGCGTGCTCGCCATCGCGAAAAAACACGGCATCAGCGCCGCACAACTGTGCATTCGCTACGTGCTTGAAAAAAACGCGCTTCCCCTGCCTCGCTCCAGCAAGCCCGCGCATATCAAAGCGAACGCCGAGGTGGATTTCACACTGCCCGATGCCGATATTAGAGCGCTCGATATGCTCGACATCCATTCCATTGAGTTTGGCACACCAAAAAAACCCTAGAAAAGGCCTTTAAGCTGGATGCGTGCATGGCATGCATCCGGTTTTTTTTTTGGTTCTGTGAAACCCGCGGCATTAGGTACGATAAAAAGTAACGTGTCACAGCGTGGTTTTCTCTCGGCCTTTCTTATAATGAGGGTAGGTCCACGGAGGAGGCATTGACATGAAAAAAGAAACCTTGATTGATATATGGGGCGATGTGGTGGCTGTTAAATCGCTCGTTTTGGCTATAGTGGTGATTACCACAACGACGATGGGAGCGCATCTCATGGCGCCCAAGGACAACCAGACACTCGGCCTTTTTTTTGGCTTGGGTGGTGCAATTTTTGGCTTTGCCATCATGGCGTTTGTGTTAAAGCCTAAACGCGAGGTTTTCGATGAGGATGTGCACCCACGTGATTGAACTCGGGGTGCTCGGATTAATGCTTGTCGCGGCGTTATCGGCGGTGTTAATCTACACGGTGATCGGTTTTGTGCCAGGCACCGATGAAACGAGTGTGCTCTATCCAATTTCACTTGCGCTCGTGTTGACGGGCGCCAATCCGATGATTGTGCTCACGTTTTTCATCGCCGCGATTGTGACGCTCAATTTGACCAACACGATGCCCACCGCGCTCGTCTGTTTGCCTGGTGGTGTCATGAGCAGCCCGATGATTGAACACGCCATTGCCGTTAAGGCAAAAGGTCGGAGCGCTGAAGTTATTCAGAAAATGGCCGCGGCGAGTGCCATCGGTGTTGCCATATCGGTGCCGATCGCGCTTGTGATTGCGAACTTGATTATTCCGTTTGCGCAAAACATCCGGGACTATGCGGCATATTTGTTTGTCTTTGGGGCCATCTTCTTGTCGCTGACGAGTCGTCACAAGCTTGTGTCGCTTGTCAGCATCGTGCCTTTAGCGATGTTGTTTATGTCGCTAAGACATCTTTATTGGGGCGTGGGCGCTGTGCCTGAAACACGCGTGGTCACGGTGTCGTTTTTCCTTGGCATCACGATTGGTCCGCTGTTGGTGTCGCTGTTTCGTTTGATGAACCGCCGCTTGTTAAATGAGGTCAAGGTGGATGCAAATAAAACCATTGTGGTTCCCAGCGAAGCGAATAAAAAACGAACCTTGAACCCGTTCAAGTTGCTTTCTAAGGAAGAGCGACGGTTTGCATCGGTGTCGGCAGTGTTAGCGAACTTTCTTTTTGTGCTGAGTCCCGTCGGACTAACAATCTTAATCGGTCAAGCGGCCGGCGCCCGCGCGAAACGACAAGAAGATCGCGCCGATGTGGCGATGACAACGATGTCGGCGCTGATTCAAGCAACCTACATGAGTGGGATTGTGATTCCCTTGCTTGCCCTCGGGCTTGCCCTATCGCCGGTGGCCCTTGGCCCTGGAGCGGCGCTTTTTAACACCCCGCCCTACTTCACCATCGATCACAACATTCACCACATCCTTAGCGGGTGGCAGTTTACGGTTGCGGTCGTGCTTGGGGCGTTCGTTGCGATGACGCTCAGTTATGTGTTAATCAGCCGTTACGCCAAACCAATCACGATGTTCATCTTACGTCGCATCCCACACGAAGCAGTACTAGGTGTGTTTATCGCATTTATCGTGTTGCTAGCGTACATGGATGCAGGGTTGATTAATGTCTTCGGTGTGCTGCTTGTTGGTTTGGTGTGTGGCACCCTCAATAAGATGGGTGTCAACTATGGCGTGCAGTTCATGTCGTTGTACGCCGCACCGACGTTAATCGGATTTCTATTGGGGGTATTTTGATGAAGCCACAAGGCAAAGGAGAGGCCGGAGGCAAAGTCATCTTGATGGGCGAACACGCCGTCGTGTATGGTGAACCGGCACTGGCTTTACCGTTTAATGATGTGCGGGTACGAATCACGGTTGAACCAGCATCCACCTACACGCTTACGAGCGATGTTTATCATGGGAATCTCACCGATGATGAGGGCCTTACCCGACCGATGATGGTGTTGCTTAGACGCTTGGATGAACGCTTGCAGACAGGACCGCTCAAGGTGGTGGTCGACGGCGATATTCCCATCCACGCTGGGCTTGGTTCTAGCGCTGCGGTGGCGGCGGCGCTTACGAGCGCTTGTTATAATCTCATGGATGAACCGCTTGATGATGAGGATCACATCGAGTGGGTTCAAGTGGCCGAAAAAATAGCGCACGGGAATCCCTCGGGCGTCGATGCCACAACGGTTGTGAAACGCCGTCCCGTGCTCTTTGTCAAAGGCGAGGGCGTGATGACGATGACGTTGTCGCTGCCAGGGTATTTCGTTGTCGGTTTCAGCGGCATCCCAGGCCAAACGAAACGTGCGGTTGCAAAAATCGCCGGCGTGTACGCAAACGAAGCAACGAAAAGTCACCTGCGTGCCCTGGGTCAACTGACCACCATGGCTGTGAGTTTCGATCACGCGTCCGACCCGGAACGGTTCGGTGAGCTGATGAGCGAAGCGCATAAACGCTTACAAGCCCTTGGCGTCACGTCCAAGGCGCTTGATAACATGGTTCATGGTGCCATGGCCAGCGGTGCCCTTGGGGCGAAGATGACCGGTGGGGGGCTTGGCGGTTCGGTGATCGCCTACGCTGACACGAAGGAGGCCGCCGATGCCGTGCGCGCGTATTTCACTAGAAGCACAGATGAACCGGCGTGGGTGATGCGCTCGGGCGTGACGACGTGAAACGCGTCACGGCCAAGGCGCCCATCAACGTCGCGCTGTGCAAGTATTGGGGAAAACGAGATGAAACGAAGGTGTTGCCGATGAATGATTCCCTTTCCTTGAGCATGCGCGATGTGTTGACGACCACGACGGTCGAACCCTCAAACGAGCTTTGTTTCACGATTGATGGCGTTGTCCAAAGCGAAGCTGAGCATGAAAAAGTCAGTGATTTTTTGGCGCATTTTACCGACGAGGCACCTCACGTGCATGTCCGCAGCAAAAACCCTGTTCCAACGGGCGCCGGCATGGCTTCAAGCGCCGCCGGGTTTGCGGCGCTCGGGGTCGCGGCGAATGCCTATTTCAATGCCAACCTCGACACACAGAGACTCGCGACGATTGTCCGCCGGGGCTCGGGGTCGGCGGTGCGAAGTCTGCTTGGCGGTGCGGTGGTGTGGCATCGCGACGGGTCCATCGAATCGGTGGCGGTCGACGTCGAGGCGTGGCGCATGGTGTTTGTGGTGATCGATGATCGTAGGAAAACGATTGGATCACGGGAGGCGATGCGACGGACGGTGGCAACCTCACCGACCTATGACGCGTTCGTCAATCGCGCCGATAGCGATGTCAAAAAGATGATTAGCGCGCTTCAAGACGGTGATCTCGATGCCGTTGGACAGATCATGGAAGCAAACCAGGACGCAATGCACGAGGCGATGGCGCAGGCGGTACCACCAATCGTGTATCGAAGCGACGCGTCGCATCGTGCACGAAACCTCATCACGACACTTCGCGCGCGTGGCATCATCGCCTACGCCACGATGGACGCCGGGCCAAACGTTAAGGTTCTCGTGGAAGAGCGCATGCTTACCAGACTCAAAAGCGAATTGCGCCGGGCGGGCTTCGCTCGTGTGCTCGTGAGTCGCATCGCGACAGTAGGGGCGGTGGTTATCGATGAAAATTAGCGTGGACGTACCCGGGAAGCTTTACCTTGCCGGAGAGTACGCGGTCGTTTATGGCGGATGGTCGGTCATGGTGCCAACACGCAAACGCGTGCGGGTCACGGCTGAGTCCTCATCATCGTTCATGTACGCGTCAACGACCTTCAATCCGTTCGATCCCTACACCATCGACAACATGTATGTGCGGGATGCTATTGCCGTGGCGCATGCGTATGTATCAAAACAGTCGCTGCGACCCTATGCCCTACGCGTCGACAGCCCGCTGCAATTGGATGGCCATCCGAAACTCGGATTCGGTTCAAGCGGTGCTGTGAGCGTCGGGGTTTTGGATGCGGTTTTACGTTTCCATGGCCATGATGCAGACCCGCTCACGCTGTATAAGCTCGCGGTGTTGGCGCAACATAAAAACCATCCCTACAGTTCGTTCGGCGACGTGGCGGTGAGCGCTTTTAACCATGCGATGGTGTACCGTCGATTTGACCTCGCCGTACTAAAACAAGGGCTTCGTGGCACCGTGAGGGATATCGTCGGTCGGCCGTGGTCGGGGTTGATGATTACACCCTTCACGATGCCAGACGTGCCGTGGACCATCGTCCACACTGGCGATGCGGCCGATTCGCAGGCCATGGTGAAAGCGGTGCACGCGTATAGGTATACGCCGGCGTTTTTCCGGTTTAAGGCACGAAGCGATAAGCTCGTCGAAGATTACGTGCGACACCCGCGACGGATGATGGTTGTGATTCGCGCGCTTCATGACAACCTGATGGCTTTACAGGATATCACCGGCGTGACGCTGTTTACGGATGCGATGAAGGCCATTGAAAAGCGGCTCAGAACCCTACCGGTGGCGATAAAATTTTCCGGGGCCGGTGGCGGTGATTGTGTGATTATCGCGTGCCAGTCGGCGTCGGATAAATCACACGTAACATCCGCGCTTGTTGAAGATTACCGTGTGTTAGACGACTTTTTTTAAGGAGGCCTATCATGTCACGAAAAGATGACCATCTGCGCGAAGCGATGACGCAATCGATTGTACCGAATGATTTTGAGGGGGTACGATTCGTGCATCCATCGCTACCAACGGTTAATGTGGCGAACGTGGATACGTCAGTTGAGCTCTTTCATCGACGGTTCGCGTACCCTGTTTACATCAACGCGATGACGGGCGGCACACGGCAGGCGAAAGCAATTAATTCGAGGCTCGGAAAACTGTCCGCACGCTTCGGGTTGATGATGGCGAGCGGGTCGTGTTCAGTGGCGATGAACGATCCCTCAACCGCACACACTTTTACACCGATACGCGATGAGAACCCCGAGGGGTTCATCGCAGCAAACATCGGCGTGTCGGCGCCGGTTGCTTATGCGCAACAGGCCGTTGATTTGTTGGCGGCGAACGCGTTGCAAGTTCACCTAAACGCACCGCAAGAAGTGGCGATGGACGAAGGCGATCGCGATTTTACGTTTTGGCCTGATAACCTTGCGGCGATGGTGCGTGCAGTGAACGTGCCGGTGATAGCCAAAGAGGTTGGTTTTGGGATGAGTCGCGAAACGATGAGGCGCCTACAAAAGCTTGGCGTGAAGCACGTCGATGTAAGCGGACGTGGGGGCACGAACTTCATTGCCGTGGAAAACGCGCGAAGCGCTTCACCAATGGAAGGTTTCGCCACGCATGGGCTGTCAACGGTGGAAAGTTTGCTTGAGGCGCGGGAGGTTGATGGCATGACGGTGTTGGCAAGCGGTGGCGTGCGCCATGCTTACGATGTGGTAAAAGCGCTAGCGCTCGGTGCCAAAGCCGTGGGCATGAGCAGATTCTTCCTCGAATGCGCGCGTGAAACCTCATTGGCGACAGCCGTCACCCGCGTCGAAACCATGCTGATGGATGTGAAAAAGATCATGGCGGTTTTGGACTGTCAAACCGTCGATGCATTGCCTCGGGTGGCCATGATATTCAGTGGTGAACTAGCGTCTTTCATGCGCCAACGTGGGTTGATGTGATTTTGCCTGATAAGCTCGCTCACTACGACGTGGGGGGGCTTGCTTTTTTGTACCGCATTTTTCGCTTGACCGACGGTGGAAACCTTGGTACAATGATTGAAGTGTTTTGAACTTCAAAATAAAAGGTGACATGATGAATCCTAAACCGCTTGCCCTTGTATTACCCGGCGTGATCATGATGATTATGATGGGAACCATCTATACATGGAGCGTGTTTCGTCCTTACGTGGAGACGCAACACGATTTGAGTGTGACACAAAGTGGCTTGCCCTACATGGTGTCGCTTGTGTTTTATGCGCTGTCGATGATGGTAAGCGGCCGGTTGATGACGGCTAGAAACACGCGCATGATGGCCGTGATGGGGTCGCTTTTTATTGGGGTGGGGTGGCTGCTTGCGAGCATTACCACGGGACTCTTTGCCTTAAGCATTGCCTACGGGGTGATGGTAGGCATTGGCGTGGGCATGGTGTATGGCGTGCCAATTTATTTGATTCAACGCATGTGCCCAACGCGCAGTGGGCTTTACACAGGCTTGGTGCTTTTGGGCTTTGGCATGTCGCCGCTATTTGGGGCACCGCTTGTTGAGCGGATGCTTGGTATTTATGGCGTAGCGACGACGTTTGTCGGGATTGGCGTGGTCTTTTTAATCGGCCTCAGTGTGTGCGCCGTGTGGTTGCCACGGGTAACCCAGCACGAAGCGGCTGAAGCAATGGAAGCGCCACCGCATAACCCGATGTTGTTTATGTCGATGTATCTGCTGTTTGCCTTGGCTTCCGCCATTGGGTTGATGACGATCGGGTTGTCGTATAAAGTCGGCGTTGATTATTATGGGTATGACGGACGTACAATGGCGTGGATGGTCGGTCTCTTTGCCGTGTGTAACGGCCTTGCTCGACCGCTGTTTGGGTGGTTGATGGATCGTCGTGATTTTGCTTTTGGCGCCACGGTATCGTTTGGTCTAATCGGTGTTGCCGCGCTGCTTGCGATGATAAATCAAGGGCGTTCACCCGTGGTTTTTATGCTTTCGTTTGGGTTGTTATGGTTTAACCTCGGCGCTTGGTTGGCCATGGTTCCGGCGGCATTGAAACGCGCCTTTGGGCTCAGTGGTTACACACGAACCTATGGGGTGATGTTCACGGCGTATGGGTTTGGCGCGCTCGGTGGGGTTTGGCTAAGCGGGGCGATGCTTGAGGTGACCGAACGGACACATTCGGTTTACATGGCCGTGCTCACCGTGGCCATCATGGCCTTAGGTATGCTTGCCATCAGCACACGACATGTGCTGAAATCGTCGTAGCCTAAAAGCACAGACATTGGACACAAAGCGGACAGTCAACAGCGGTTCGCTTTTTATGTAGGCGTTTTCTAAGTGCATTGGTTGTCAGACTGACGCCCTTCCGATACAATAAAGTATAAGAACAAATGAAGGTGGAGGAACTGTGATGAGAAAAACGTGGATTGGTTTAATGATGCTGGTGTTTACCATGGTGTTGGGAGCCTGTGGTAGCCGTGTGACACCGGCACTTGATTGCCGAGTGGAAGAAGACCGACCGCTTCGTGTCGGCATGAACTTGATTTATGAACCGTTTGAAATGCGTAACCTCGAGACCAATGAACCCGAAGGCATCAGCGTGGACATTGCGCATGCGTTTGGGGAGTTTATCGGGTGTGACGTTGAGATTGTCAACGTGAACTTTGCTAACCTGATTGATGCGCTTACTCTGGGTGACATCGACGTGATTATCGCATCGATGAGCGCCACGCCGCAACGTGCGCAACTGATTGACTTCAGCGATCCTTACATGTATTATCGAATCATTGGCTTGGTTAACCAAGATTATGCTGATGCCAACGGCATCACAGAGGACTCAAGCGCCGAGGATGTGCTCGCGATTGAAACGACCAGCTTTGTCGGCATTGCCGGACAAGTGTCGTATTCGCTGCCGCTAGAGTTGGGCATTCCCCAAAGCCGTGTCCGTCAAATGACCGGCTTGGAAAGCGCCGTCGCTCGCGTCGTTCAAGGCGACGACGATATCCTGATGATGAGTGGCTCTCCTGTGGCACGCAATCACAACGTGAACCCTGACACGACGTTGATTCTTTGGGATCCATTTGACATCAGCCCGATTGCCATGGGCATACGGCAGGGCGAAGACGAATTTCGCGATCTGGCCAACGCGTTCATTGCGAGTCTTGACGAACCGGGTGGTGTCAACGATCAGTTACGGGAGCGATGGGACGATGACATACGGGCCATATTAGGCCGGTATGGCATTGATTTCTTCCTCTATGAGGAGTAACGTGGAGGCTGTCAAATCTGCTGCCCGATTGAGCGATACATCACGCGAGCGTCTACACGTCTTGCTGAACTATGCGCTTGCTATCTTAACGTTTATCGGGTTAGCCATTATGGTCGTCATTCGCCAACAACGCGCCCTAGCTTTTGATGAAATATGGTTGCGCTCATCGATCATTCAACGCGCGTTTGTGACGACCGTGACCGTGTCGTTTATAGCCTTGATTGGCAGCTTGGTGCTAGGGTTGGTGTTTTACTTTTTCTCCATTAGCCGCGTGCGTTATTTACGCGCGTTTACCGACGTGTTCACCGAGGTCATCTACGGCACCCCGCTTTTGGTCATGATTTTCATGATGGGCTATGTGTTTCGTGCCTCTTTTAACATTGCCGGGCCGGAGACATTTGGACTCGTGGGGTTAACCATCTATATCACTCCTTACATGACCAACATTTTCCGAGCGGCATTCTCAAGCATTCCCGAGGGTCAATACCAAGCGATGGATCTTTTTGGCTTCACGACGTTTCAACGGTACCGCTACATTATCATCCCACAAGTCATACGGGCGTTGATGGCCCCGTTGATGAACAATTTTTCATTGATTATTAAAGGCAGCGCGCTATTGCACATCGTTGGAACGCGAGAAATATATTACGAGCTTTTTGCCCTGAGCAACACCACCGGTCGCAACATCGAGACGTTTTTCATCATGTGGTTGTTGTATCTGATGATTACCTTGCCGTTATCACGTATCATTCAGTTCGTTGAAAAGCGGTGGAGCACATGAACATCGACATTCAAGGACTGAGGCATGAATACGATGTTGAGGTACTTAAAGACCTCACCATCACCCTAAAAGATGTGTCATCGATTGCCTTGATTGGGGTTAGTGGATCAGGCAAAAGCACGCTGTTGCGATTGCTTTCAGGCATTGAAAAACCGACCACAGGAACGGTTCGAGTCAACGGGACAAACATCAATGAGCGCGCCTATAAAGAGCGGGTGGGTTTTGTCTTTCAAGACCACAATCTTTTCCCCCACCTGACGCTCGAGCGAAACATCACCTTGATTTTAGAAGAAACCCGCAACATCCCGAAAAGCGAAGCAAAGAACATCGCTAGACAAAACCTTGAAGCGCTTCAACTTGCCGATCAGATGCACAAGCTGCCTAAACATGTGTCGGGTGGGCAGGCGCAGCGCGCGTCCATCGCTCGTGCCCTCGCGCTCAATCCCGAGGTCATCTTCCTTGACGAACCGACCGCAAGCCTAGACCCAATTTTGACCCATGAAGTGTTGATGGCGGTTAAGAAACTGCGTGATCTGGGGAAAGATTTTGTGTTTGCGACCCATGTTATCAGTTTTGTGAAGGATTTTGCCGATTATGTCATCTTCATGGAACACGGCGCGATTGTTGAACATGGACCACCTTCCATCATGGACGCACCAACAACCCGAGCGATGCGCAACTACATGGATAAAGTGCATTGAAAAAGCCTTCGTTTGAAGGCTTTTTCAATGGTCTAAAACAGTGCTTTTATGAACGACGTCCGAACAAGGAAAAACCGTTGAGCGCAAACCGCAGCGCCGACACACCAGAAAGCAACGCCAACGCCAACCCGAGTGTGAGGATGACAAGCGGGTATGCGCGGTTGAGTTCTAAGGGGGCGACGTGACGGATGAAGATACCCACATATGCCCAGATGAACACAAGGCCAAAAACCATGTCACGCTGCGTTAGGACGGTCACAGTCGCCAGCCCAAGACCAATCAACAACACACCGATTAGCCAACACGATGCCGGCACACCAAGCAACGGCATGTTCAGGGCCACCAACATGATGGCCACATTCGCAATAAGGGCGACGCTCACCCATGCAAAATACACGCTCAGTGCCACACGGATCGAGGTCCATTCACCGGGGGATTGAGTGAAACCGATAGCGAGCGTGGTGAAGAGCGCAATCATGACGATTGTCGAGAGCACGATGCGATCATGATGCCACGCCACTAGCCAAGCTACGTTGAAGATGGAGGAGATAATCAACACCCACGCAACTAACGCGTGCGCGGCACCAAATGTGTCTGAAGGGGTACTGATAAGCCGCCATACGGCCACGGCAAGCAACACGTAAATAAGACCCCAGATGGAGAACGTGAAACCAGCGGGTGTGAACAGCGAGGGATACTTGTTGGAAATATCCCCGGTGGTTTGCCCACCAAGGGGGAGCGTATTGGCGATGAAGTTCATCGCAATCATCACCACATACGTCAACACGACAAACGCTTTGAATGCCATCATTGGTTTCACCTCATGCATGTCGTTACTTTCTTTATAGTCGTTGTGTGTGAGCGTGTCAAGCGATTGCTGGTAACTTCGGCACCGAATCGAGCAAGCCTAACCGTCAGTCGACGCCCACGATGTGAAAAAAACGCACGATGCCCGTGCGTTTATTTTTTCGGTGGCCAAGGAATGAACACGCTCGTGCGTGCGGCGTATGCTTCAAAACCGGGTTTCTCTTTCAATTTCTCCTCAAGCAGAGGAACCCCTGAAACATACCGCAGCAACCACGTCATCACAAGCGGGCTGATAAGGGCGATAAGGCCAATCGCCGCGGTGTTAGTGACGGCAATAATGGCGACGCCCCACCACATTGCGGCTTCGCCAAAATAGTTGGGATGGCGAGTGTATTGCCAGAGGCCTTCATCCATGATTTTTCCTTTGTTTTCGGGACGCGCTTTAAAGCGTTTTAACTGGGCATCACCCACTGCCTCAAACACGAACCCGACAACCCACGCCCCAAGACCGACAATGATGCCAACGAGGCCAAGGGTAGGTATTGTGTCAAGCGGATAGGCATGGATGAACATGATGGGAAGGGCGATGATGTATTGAAAAATCGCTTGGGTCAAAAAGACTTTAATAAGCGCCTGTAACCAAAGCGGTCCAGGCTTCGTTTGCCAGGTGCGTCGCATGTTTTGGTAACGGTAGTCTTCGGGTTGTTTGAAGTTTCGAATGCCGATGTATAAGAAGAGACGCAACCCCCATATTGCGGTGAGGCCACTGATGAGGTAGGCGGCAGGGTGCACTTCCTCGGTGATGATGAGAAGAAACGCCGCCAACAGCACGAAGCCCAGTCCCCACAGCGTGTCGACAAGGGAGTTGTCTTTTTTGACTTGGGCAACCACGAAGCCTAGAAAGAAATACCCAAGCACAAAGAGCGCAGACCACAAGGTGAGAATAGGCATGTTACTCCTCCTCCATGTAGGCAATGGCGACAGTGCCGATGCCGGCGTTCATGGCGACGACGGTAGAGATGTCGATGACGTAGGCTGGAGGTTTGCCAATGACGTCAGTGAAGCGCTCGACGTACTCGTCGGCGCGATTTTGGGCGTTAGCGTGGACGATGGCGTAACGCTCGATGCCCGTTTCGTCGTGCACCCGTTCGATGTGACGGTGAATTTTTTGCGTTGCTTTGGCAAGCGAGAACGCTTTGTCTAAGATGATGCCTTCACCCGTTTCGTCAATGGAGACGACCGGTTTTAAGTTGAGCACTTTACCAACCACCGCTGTCGTTTTTTTGAGACGGCCCGAACGCACCATGTACTTCAGTGTTTTCACAGAGACAAGGATGCGGGTTTTCCCGCGCATACGTTCCAAACCTTCTTTTATGTCTTGAAGGCTCTTTCCTGCCTCTATCCATTCTTGAGCTTTGGTGACCAGCAAGCCTTCGGCCCCTGAGTTTTGGCGGGAATCCACCACTTCGATGTTGGTGTTGGTGTTTTTGAGGGTTTTAGCGGCCTGCATAAACACGTTGTAGGTCCCGCTCATCTTTGAAGAAACGCTCAACACAAGAATATCGTCGTAGTAACTGGAGAGAAATGAAAAGAAGTTTTCAACTTGTTTTTGGTTGGGTTGGGCGCTGGTAGGGTAGGTTGCTAGTTCATCCATAAAACGGTAGAAATTGTCTGAAGAGATGGTGAGTTTATCGTAATAGTTGGAGTCTTCGATGATCAAGTTGATGGGAATGACATGAATTTGTTTGTCGTCAACATACGCAAGCGGCACATCGGCGATTGAATCAGTCACCAGCGCGATCTTATGTTTACGGTGATGCACGATGTCGTGTTGTTTTTTCATGTCATCGACTTTTTGTTCAACAATCGAGCCAAACGGACGTAGCCGGTAAAACACGTCTTGAGGTTTGTCGGTGTGGATATGCAGACGCAAGGTGCGTTCGTTTCCGGCCACCACCAGCGAATCGCCTAAGCCTTTCATGGCGGCCTTGACATCGTTTGGCGAAAGTAAATTGCCTTTGATGAGCGCTTCGGTGCAGTAGCGGTATGTTTCACCATCAAAGTCGACGTGGTCGGTACGCCTGGGGGCAGGCACGTCATCAAGGGGGTCATCGAGGTCATCTTCTCCGGTCTTAACGTACATCATGAAGCCTTCGATGAAATGGACGAAACCTTTAGCGCCGGCGTCGACCACGTCGGCGTTGCGCAGGCGTTTCATGGCTTCTTTGGTTTTGTGTAACGCTTCACTTAACGCCTCAAACGCATGCTGGAGGGCGTCGACGAAATCTTCGACGTTGTCTTTAAGTTTGTTGAGCGTTTCGGCGAAGACGCGCATCAAGGTGATCATCGTGCCTTCCACCGGCGTTTCGATGGCATCATAGGCGTAGGGGACGGCAGCGTCAATGGATGCCGCAAAATCGGCTAGCGTAATTGCCTCTTTGTCTTCGAGGTTGGCAAGCCAGCCGTTAAAGTACTGTGCAAAAATGATGCCGGAGTTGCCGCGGGCGCCAATCAGCGCAGCATCGGCGATGCTTGCGAGCGTTTGCTTGTTGGATTGCGTGAGCGTGCTTTCGCTCAAAATGGTTTGCATGAGTGATGCGAGGTTGGTGCCGGTGTCGCCATCGGCGACAGGAAACACGTTGATGTCGTTGAGATGGTCTTTGCGCCGGATGACTTCACGGGCGCCGGCCATGAACGAACGGTAAAAACGTTCACGGTCTAGGGTGAGTGTGTGCATAAGAAACCTCCTTGATTTAGAGTACCAGGGCTTGAATAAGCAAATAGCTGAGCCCGCTTGTGAGGGCGCCGAGGGCTGTGCCCCAGGCAAGGTCGACCACAGTCACCAGCAACGGCCAATCTTTGAGGGTGGCGAGGTTGGTCAGGTCGTAGGTGGCGTAGGCGATGAAACCGAAAAACCCACCAAGAAGCAAGGCGCGAATAACAGAATCGGCTGCGATGGCTGGATTAATCACAAAAACGAGCAGTCCAATGATAAACAGCACATAAAAACTGATGGCGGCAATCCAGTTGACGTTTTTGGCCATGAGATGGCCAATCTGGTTCTGATAGAACGTCCGTGCAATGACGCCAAGCCAAATCAAATCAATGATTAGGAAGACGCCAAACGTGATGAAAAACATGAGTATCGTATTCATCGTTTCACCTCAAGTGTGTATCTTGTTTAAATAATACCATGAGTTTTTTAAAATTGTTATAAGAATGCACAATGATGGATGCGCAAACGTCGAAGTGATTAGATTTGAAATCGCTCTTTACTGTGTTAACCGACACCACGTTGTGCTATGATAAACGTAAAGATGGAGACAAAACGATGGTGGAGGACCAAAGCCAAGGCAACGTGCGTGAGCGAGGAGAATGCATAACAAAAAAGGAGATAAGCATGAAAATAACATTGCGTTATGACACCGTGCAACCCATGATGCATCACTTACGATTACTTAAGCAAGGAAAACCCGATGAAAAAGCGCTTGATGTGTTGTTGGACCATCCTGATTATCACGTTGAGTTTACGCGCTATGGGGCGAATGTGACTAAGGATGTGTATCGTGAGTACATGGTGAGGTTTCCTGAATTATCAGAGGATGAGATTGACAACATGCATTTAAAAGCACATCATCGGTGTTACCTGGATGCGTTTGAAAACGTCGATCACTACGAGGCATCGTTGTCAATGCTTAACATTGACCAACATACCCTTGATGAGCAAGCGGCCATTGCCAAAGCCGGGCTTCCTGATGACCTTGCGTTGGCGGAGGTGCATGTCGTGTTCACGTTGGGAATTGGCGCAAGCTTTGGGTATGTGCATCAGCACCACGTGCATGTTGATTTTTTACAGTTGGTGAAAGAAAAAACACCCGAGGAGCTGTCTGCGTCGCTGGCTCACGAGGTTCATCATGTCGGGTTTAACAAACTCTTAAGCAAAATGGACATGCAAACCTTACCGTTGGAGTCGCTGTTTTACCTTTATTTTTCGGGGGAAGGCCTGGCGGTTAAATACTGCAACAACGCTGAAGGTGTTTTATCCAAACCCATTTACGATGGACCGGTCAACGTCGGCTTGGATGCGTGGACCTGGGATTATCTGCGCGACGATTTTGACGAAGCCATGCGACGTGTCAAAACCACCGTTAAAGCCATTCGTGATGGTTGTTACACGAAAGAAGATTTGCATCATGACCTTCAAACATATTGGATGAACCCGCGTACCGACAATCAAGCAAACTCCGACATCCCAGCCTTAAAACAGCTCCGACTCTACAGCGTCGGCAACGACATATGGGGGATTATCCACGACGTCTTCGGCAAAGAAAAAGTCTATGATACCCTGCAAAACCTAGCGCATTTTGCGGCGACCTTTAACGCCGCCCTTGAACACATAGGGAAAACAAAGTACTGCGTATAATCATCATGCTAAACCTAAAGAAAGGGTGCTACCATGAATGACATCGACGCATTTTGGCAACGCTTCTTGAAAACGACAGGTCGAGAACCAAACACGACATACATCGATGTTTTTCATTTTGAACTGAGTGAGAAGTTGGCGAACGAACTCTTAGCCCTTGTGCTCCAAGGGCAAAAGCGAGCCACCGCGAGTAGCCTGTATGCGTTCGAAAAAGAAGGCGAGCCGCTACCAAAACCAGGCGATTTAAGCATCGTCACCGATTGGGAAGGCACGCCGCGCTGTGTAATCGAAACCACGGCGGTAACGGTGTTGCCTTTTCATGAGATGACCTATGATATCTGCAAGCGCGAAGGGGAGGACGACACGCT
>SLOP01000006.1 GCA_007132465.1 Candidatus Izemoplasma sp. | reverse complement strand
TAGCAGTTTCTTGTCGTTTTCAAAAGAGTACTTGACGCTGCCTTCAAACATGCGGTTGACAATCATGCCCATGCCGTTGATGACGGCTTTGGCGTTTTCAAGCGCCAAGGCTGGTGATTCTTTGATGAGGCGTTCTTGGAGATCGCCAACGTAAACCGAGTCCATCTGGTCTTCCCCGGGCACGAGTTTTGTGCTGATCCTGACGAGCTGTTTGACAAAGAAATACATCACAAACGTATTGAATACGTTAAAGAATATATGCATGAAACTCACCGTCATCGCGACCTTCCTGCCGTCGTAGAAGGTGTTTTCCAAGTACCCAATCCACAACGAATAGGGCGCGATGAGAATCAAGAAAAGCAGCGCCCCGCCGACGTTAAACATGACGTGGGCGGCGGCCGTTCGTTTGGCGGCGACGCTGCCACCTATTGAGGCGAAAATCGCCGTGATTGTCGTGCCGATATTGGAACCGAGCACAATCGCAATCGCGCCAACGATCAAAATCGTGTCGGTGGTGTAGAGTTGTTGGAGGATGCCGATGGTGGCCGTGCTCGATTGCACCATCGCCGTTAAGACCGCACCGACGATTACCCCGAGCACGGGGTAGGCGGCCACCTGCACAAGCGCGTCGCGAAACCACCCTTGCTCGGCGAAGACTCTAAGCGCATCACCCATCAGGGTCAGGCCGTAAAAAATCATCCCAAAGCCAAGTAACGCCGCGCCGGCACGCGAGCCTTTTTTGCCTTTAATAAAGAAGACCATCATCGCCCCAACACCCATCATCGGCAGAGCGTAGTTGGCAATCTCAAGGCCAATGAGGAAACTCGTGACCGTGGTGCCGATGTTGGCCCCTAAGATAATGCCTACCGCTGAGGGCAGGGTCATGAGCCCGGCTCTAACCAATCCGACGGTCAAGGCCGTGGTGCCGGAACTCGACTGCAGGAGTCCGGTAATGATAATCCCGACGAAGATGCCCTTTAAGGGCGTGTTCGTCGTTTTCTCGATCATGACCTTCAGTTTCGTGCCCGCAAGCAGTTTGAGGGATTCTCCCATGAGGTGGATTCCATATAAAAACACCCCAAGTCCGCCAATCACAAGAAAGGCGGTCCACGTCCAGCCCTCAAGCACGGTGTTCAAAATGACCATAGGCATGCTCCTTCAACGCGTCGTGTGCATCCACGTCCATTGTACCCAAAAGCGTCGTGTTTGAACACCCATTAACACAATCTTAACAATTAAAAAAAAACGCATCTCACGATGCGTTTCGGTTGGAAGCTTTATAGGCTTTGGCATGCTCATCAAGCGCGTCAAGCAGTTTCTTGGCGTTGTCCCACGTGCCCAAATTCGCGCCGCTGGCCATCGGATGGCCCCCGCCGTCGAACTGCCCGGCAATCTCATTGATCACAGGCCCTTTAGAACGGATGCGGGCACGGACAATTTTTTCTTCGTACTCGGCCAACAGCACCCAGATCGGGCAGTCCTCAAAGACACCGAGCTCATTGACGAGGCTTGAGGCCTCTTCGTCGTTGACGTCGAACTCGCGCATAAGGGCTTGGGTGATTTCGATGTAGGCGACGCCGTGGACGGTTTTCTTGTAGTTTTGAAGCACATACCCTTTGAAGCGCACAAAGGCTTCTGAGCGGGTGTCAAGGTGCTTGTAGACGTCTTGGGCATTCAGCCCGAGGTCGTAAAGCAACGCGATGTTGCGGAAGGTATCCCCATCGACACCCGGGTACTTAAAGCGGCCGGTGTCGGTCAAGGTGCCGGTGTAAAGCGCGCGGATGCCGGCGGGTGTGAGGACGTATTCGTCTTTGAACAGCGCGTAGAGATCGAGGATGATCAGCGCCGCGGCGGGGCGGGTTGTGTCGACGTAGACAATGTCGCCGTAAGGGTCGACGTTTGGATGATGGTCAAGCTTAATCAGAAAATCGCCCTTGTCGTAACGTTTATCGGCGATGCGGTCTTTGGTGGCGGTGTCGACGGCGATGACGAGGGCGCCTCGAAAGGCGTCGTCGTCGATGGTGTCGACGCGGCCCAAAAATTTGACGTACTCGGCCTCCTCACCAACGACATAGACGCGTTTGTCGGGATAGGTCGCGCGGATCATGTCTTGTAGCCCGAAGGCGGTGCCCATGCAGTCGCCGTCGGGACGTCCGTGTGGGGCGATGATGATGTGTTGGTATTGTTTGATGGTGTCGTGGATGAGCGTAAGTTTGCGTTTATCCATGGTGTTGTCCTCCTTCGTTGACGCGGGTGTCTAAATCGTTGAGTATCTTGTCGGCGTCATCCCAGGTGTCAAGCGTGCAGCCACACGCAAGATCGTGGCCGCCGCCGCCGTATTTTTTGGCGATGTCGACGATTGGGATGGCTTTGCTTCTCAGTTCGCACAGAATGCTGCCGTCGTCGTCTTCGGTGAAGTTCACCCACATCGGGATGCCGGCGATGCCACCCATCTGGTTGACCATGCCGCGGCTAATGGTGAAAGTGTCGACGTTGAACATCGTTTTTAAGTCTTTGGTGTTTTTCATGTAGGCGACGCTTGCCTTTGTGGTTTTGAAGTGGTTGATGAAGTGGCCTTTGAGTTTTTTAAACTTAAGGTCCTCGGTGTAGAGGTTCTCGTACAAGTAAGGAAGGTCGGCGCCTTGTTCCATCAAAAACGCCGAGACGCGGAATGTCGTGGCGTTGACGGCGGGATAGAGGAATCGTCCCGAGTCGGTGATGATGCCCCCCAGTAAATAGGTGGCTGTGTCGGGACTGACCTTAAGACCGTGGCGCATCGCCATGTCGCCAAGCAGCTGACAGGTGGCGATGTGTTCAGGGTAACTGAAGCAAAAATCGGCGAAGTCGGTATCGTTTCGGTGGTGGTCAATGACGAGGGTGGTTTGTGCGCGTGTGTATCGCTCGTCGGCGACGAGTCGGCTCACGGCGACATCAACCACAATCGCTAGCGCGCCATCATAAAACGCATCCTCGACCTCGTCCATGCGGGCGAGGAAGCGAAAGGTGTTTTCATCGCCCACCATTTTCACGGTTTTCGCTTCGAAGTTATCTTCGATTAAACGCTTCAAGCCGGCTTGCGCGCCCAAGGCGTCTAAGTCGGGGTTTTTATGCCTGTGTATGATGATACGCTCATGCGCATCAATAAGGCGCAGAATGTCTTTGTACATGGTTTCACCTCGTGATAATCTCGTGTGCATGGTTTGGTTAACACGTTACATAATCCATGTTTCTTCGCCGCGTCACACGGCCTTATTCATTAACATACCATCATACCATAGACAGCGTGGAAATGCACTGGTTAAACAAAAAAAGTGCCCCTTCGATGGGGCACTTTAATGGGATGGTCTTTCCTTCATGGTCGCGCCACGCGAGGGGCCAATTCGATTGAGTGCTAGTCCCCGTGCACGCAAAAACAACCAGCCGCCGATGATCGGCGGGGCGTGGTGAGAAAATCAGATGATGGGTGTTCTATTCCCCATACACGTGAATTTTTACTTCATCCAGGTTCATGCGTGAGTCGTTGCCGCTCGGTCCACCAAAGACCCATCGAACCATGATGGAATCGCCGAGGTTGATGCCGGCAATGGCGTCGTAATCCAACGTGATATCAACGTGTTGCAGCGAAGCGTACGTGCCTGCGGGCATGGTCCACACGGCAACCCACGAGGTCCCGCCATCTGCAGAAATCTCCACAGACAGTTCACCGGCAGTCAACGATCCATAATGGGCATACATAAACTCAATCTTTGCCAGGTTGTCGAACGCTTGTAAGATTTTTGCGTGCCCTTCAGCACGGCCACGAATGGCCCACTCACCAACCGTTTTATCGTTGTCAAGGTTGCCGCGTAAGGCTTCTGAGAGTTCCCAGTCTTTGCCATCGGCGGTGATGGTGCCTGTGGCATACGCCCCTTTTGACGTCGCATCTTCAAACCCCGTCTGATAGACGAGGACCGCTTCTCCGAGGTCTGGTGTCAGCGTGGGATCGGGGGTGGGATCAGGGGTGATGGTGGGATCAGGTGTCAAGGTCGAATCGGGCGTCTCGGTGACATCAGGGGTTGTCAGCGGAGTCTGTTCAGGGGTTGAGGTGTCGATTGGCGTCTCATCAATGGTGTCGTCGGTGCGGCCACAGGCCGCCAACGACAAACTAAACAGCACCATAAACGCAAGGCTAATGAATCTTTTCATGGTTTTACCTCCTTAATGGTTAGGTGACTGACACGTCTTATTATACGGCATTCTCGCGTGCATGAGAAGCAGAATCGATACCTCGTGGTGTGCTTGCTCATTGTCAGACCCTTAGATGCTTGTGCTTAACACGACCTTTTACGGAGTGGTTGTGTTCGCTTGATTGTGGCGACGTGTCGGTTAAAAGCCATGAGGGCCATAAAAAAAGTGCCCCCGTTTCCGGGAGCACTCGGTGATGTTTAGTCTTCGCTGGTGTAGTGAATGGTGAGGTTGTCGAGTGTCAAGGCATGTGCGGTGTTGCTGCTGCTGCTCAATGTGCCGACGGTTTCAAAGGTGATGCGATAGGTACCGGGTCCCTCAGCGTCGAAGTACGCAGTAACGTATTCGTTCTCGTCCAGTTCGGTGTGGAGGTCCACGGTGCCGATTTCAATCCAGTCGTCAGCGCCTTCGTCGTAAAACTCAACCACGAGCAACGCTTCGTCAAGGGCCATGATGCCGCTGTAGGCCGTCGGTGACCAGCGCGCGAACTCAAACGAGATCGCTTCAACCGCGTTTTCGTCTGAGAAATCAAACTCAATCCACGGTGCGTCAAAGCCGGCGCGCGGCGCAAAGACCAAGAACGCTTTCATGACGATGTGCGGTTCGAATTGGTCTTGGGTGTTGATTTGCACGCGGTCTTTTTCGGCGCTGAACTGTTGTCCGTCGGTGTTGGTCCAGGTCAAGGTTCCAGCGGAGTAGCCCCAGTTAGTCTCGGTGCCGAAGTCATGGACATAAGCGTCTTGTTGAGCTAAGACAGTGACCACAAAGTCTTTTGAGACAGGTGCGCCATCAACGGTGATGGTGGCTGTCAATGTGACATCAACGTTACTCTCGCCCTCGTCGGGTTGAGTCACGCTTCCGTCAGTATCGATGACTGTTTCATCACTGGAAGCCCATGTGATTTCGTATACCAAGGGGTTGGCATAGTCAAACGCGTAAATGTTGAGGTATTCGGGAAGGTCCATGTCGTTGCTGACTTGGTTCGGCACAGTCAGCGTATCTTGGAAGTAGTCGGTGACGAACTCATCAAGCGCTGCGCCTTCAAGTTCCGGAAGCACAACCGCAACCATGAGAAGGTGACCATGGGCAAGTTCAAACACAGTAAACTCAATCCAATCAAGCGTGTCGCCAACTTGGAGCGTGTCAGCCAAGTGCATGCCGTAATCGGTAAAGTAGAACTTGAGTTCCATGTCCTCAGCATAGAAGAGGAATTCATCCCATTGGGTAATTTCAATCAGTTCGAGGTCTTCAAGACGATAGCGGAATCCTTCGTTGCCTGGAAGGGCATTGAAGATATCTGCCGCATCCATGTCGTCAATGACGAACACGCTTTGGTCGGTGTCGACGGTGATAACCAGTTCAGCGTTGGTGAGTTGTTGGCGTTCGTTGTCAAATCCGGTGTACTCCGCGGTAATCGCCGTGATGACGATGTAATCACCGATGCTGACATCAAGGTCGGTTTGCACGTAAATGGCGGTGCCATCGGCGTCTTGCAAGAAGAACCCAGGTTCTCCTGATGCGTTCGGATGCGATGACACAACACCCTCGATGGTCACGTCTTCGCCGGTGCCCGGCCAGTTGTCGCCGCGGATTGAGGCAACGGTGTCGCCTGATGGCATTTCGCCTTCGGCAAGCACGTTAGCGGTAAACGCTTTGGTCAAGGTAACCTCGCCCACAGTAATGTGTGCGGTCAGGATAACGGTGGCGTTATCGAACTCAGGACGCGTCACGGTACCGTCGGTGGCGATGATGGTTTCATCGTCTGAGGTCCATGTGATGGTCGCGTCGTAAAGGCCGGTGGTTGGGAGCGTCAAATCATCGGTGACGTTGCCGAGGCCTGAAAGTGTCAACGCATCTTTCGCGCGTTCGGCCATGTCTTGGTCCGTTAGTTCAACCACGGTGATGTCGTCGGCTCCACCGTCAAAGGTGATGAGCGCGAAGCTAGAAGTTCTTGCGTAATAGACGACATCGATGGTGATGAACTCATCCATGTGCGCTTCAATGGCCTCAAGCGATGCGGAGATAACGCCGCTGTAGATGCCGATGACGTCGTCGCCATCACGCAAGTTCACATACGAACCCGATTGGAACACTTCGGCGGTGATGCGGTAGTGACGTCCGTGGATGGTCATGTCTTCATCCGGGTCAAGTGCGTTAAGGTCTTCAAGAGATATCTCTTCGACCGGCACATTGACCTCATGGCCCGAGCTCACAATGGTCACTTCGTCGGGGCTGCTAAATTGCAGAAGCGACTGCCAGCCTGCAAGGGTGCCAAGCACTTCAACTTTGTCGCCAATTGCAACGGTTCTTCCAGCGCGGAACACAGCAAAATGAACCGTTCCATCCCAGAAGAAGAAGCCGCCGTCAAAGAGCGAGGTAACGATGCCTTCGGCCGCAATTAGGCCAGAAGGGTTGTCTTCATAAATGTCCGCAAAATCGGTGTACACTTTGCTTGGGCCTTCGGTGCCACGCACCGTGAAGACGTAGTCTCTTGTTTCGCTGACGCCGTCTAAGGTGAAGGTCGCGGTCATCGTGACCGTTTTGTCTTCGCCTCGTGTGCGCATCACAACACCATCAACGTCGATGACGTCGGTGTCGCTTGATTCCCATTCAACTTGCACGCCGTGGCGTAGTTCGGTTGGGAAATCGATATAGGTTGCGGTGACGTTATCCATGTCACTGAACTGCAGACGCGAAATCGCGTCTTCAATGAGTTCTCTGGTTTCGGAATCGCGATCGCCACAGGCGGCGAGTCCAAACGCCATGAGGAATGCTCCGAAGAGCACAAAAAGTTTTTTCATG
>SLOP01000026.1 GCA_007132465.1 Candidatus Izemoplasma sp. | reverse complement strand
TCATACCAAATCCACGCCAGCACGCGGTAGTAGGTGTCACGTGAGCCGGCGACGTCGTCACGTTCGATGACGATGGTGTCGGCGTTGTTGAGTTTATCGCAGGCGAACTCCGTGGCCTGATGCCCCCACGGTTCCCACTCGGCGCTCGCCTCGGGCGTATCGATGCCTAAGAAACGAACGCGTTCAGGCACGCCATCAATCATGAACACCGCGGTGTCGCCATCTTCACAACTGACCATCTCGACGGCTTCGACGCCGTCCTCAAAGAACGTTTTGCCTTCGTAATCAAAATCCATCGCAAGCGCGTCGGTGAGCCTTGTGTCAAGCACGAGCGGGCGTTCTGCCTCGCCCCCGCACGCGGCGAGGGCAAAGGCAATGAGCACCGCAAGTGTTGTTAAAACGGTTTTTTTACGCATTAGTCAAGTTCAGAAAGCAGCCAATCGTAGGTGTCTTCAGGATCTCTGGTTAACCAAAGGTCCTCAAATCCAAGGCCGCTGATACGGCGAACACGACTTGATGAATGGTTACCACGGTCGTCATCGCGCGGATGGGCGATGAACGCGTCGTCGTAGTTATACCATGCTTCTTGGGCCATGGCTGTGTTGGTCGCTTGGATAAAGTATTGTTCATCAGGATCGGTGCTGTTGATGAAGTCGGTCCAGATGGTGGTGTCGTATGAAGAGTAACGAACCGGTAGGTACTGAGCCGCCACGGCAATGTGAGCCGAGTTTTCCGCGTTGGTCGCGTGGCGGATAAACAGCCATGCAGCCAACCGTTCATAATCGTTCGTGTCGGCGCCGATGGCAATATTCGGTCCTTGTTGGACGACGCTCATCGGTCCGTCATCAAGCGACGCATGCTGTTGGATGGCGGGGATAAAGCCAACTTCAAAGGCGTTCGCACCAGATGGAATGTTGTATTGAACCCCTGCGCTTGAGGAATCGATCATGCACGATTCGCCACGGGTGAAACGGGCCGAGCCGTATTGGTCATTCCATTCGGCACGGGTTGAGACGATGGTGCGTGCATCGAACATGTCGATCAAATCCGCAAACATATCAAGGGTGTCGTCGCGGTTGTCAATGTAGTGAATGTGTCCTTCTTGGTTTGTGTAGCCGATGCCCCATTGGTGGGTGAAGTTAATGAAGGCATTGGCGCTTGAGCCAATCAGAAGCAGGTTTTCACATTGATTGTCACCGGTGCCAACGACGATCGGTGCGATGTCGTTGTGCAGGCGGTCCCATGTCACGACTTCGTCGTAATCAAAGGTGATGCCGTGCGCGTCGAAAAGGGTCTTGTTGTAGGCGACGAGCTGGGTCGATTTCATAATCGGCAGCGAGTAGGTGTATTCGAACTGCTGATTCTCAGCCAAGAACGAGCTGACGAAGTCGCTCATGTCCTCAATGCCGAAATCCGGATGGGCAATATAATCATCCAGTGGAATAATTGCATCGGCGCTAGCGTACTCGGCGTAATGGTCTGGGTAACCCATGATTAACGCCGGCGCAGTCCCGCGGCGGATAAAGTTTGTCACGATGTCACGAAGGTTATCGTAGTTGCCTTCGTTGTTCAGGATGATGGTGACCATCGGATACATCTCGTTAAAGCTGTCGATGATATCCTGGGTCGCTTGGGCGTTGGCGCCATCGCCGAAGCCGGTGTAGAGGTTCAGGGTGATGGCCATGTCAACGGGAAGCTCATCGGGAATGTTGATTTCGATGGCGCGCCGCTCACGTGCGCCGCCGCAAGCGGCGAGTGCGATGACGGTGATTGTCACCGTGATTAAAAGCAGTGCTTTTCTCATGTTTCATACTCCTCCAGTGTAATATTTTTTCTAATTCCATTATATCGTACAACCGCTTACATCGAAAGCGATATGACGTTAGTTGCATATATTTCTTCTCAGGTGCTTAGGGGTAAAAATTACCCTTTGATGCCGCTTCTCGAGACGCCGCGCATGATGTGTTTCTTAAGCAGGAAGAAGACGACGAGGATTGGGAAGGTGATGACAAACGCTGCGGCCATTTGTTGGCCGATGTATTCTTCTTGCGGCAAGAACTCAATCGCCGTGGCGAACTCACGCAACCCGTTTGAAACCAGGTTGTACGCCGGTCTGGTGCTGACCAAGTTCGGCCAGATGTAGGCGTTCCATGTGCCCATGGCGTTGAGGATAAGGATTGTGATAATCGTCGGTCTGGCAATCGGCACCATGATTTTCCACAAGTATTGGAAGTCTTTTGTGCCGTCAACCTTGGCGGCGTAATAAAGCTCGTTTGGGATTTGCTTGAAGGTCTGGCGCAGGAAGAAAATGTAGAAGATGCTGGTCATGAACGGCAGCGTCATCGCGAGCACAGCGTGGTAATACTGCTGGTCGACCATTTCAACCCAACCAAAACGGCTGACGGTGATGAAGTTGGTGATGACAAACATTTCACCGGGAATCATCATCGTCGCAATCAGGAGTAAGAAGAAGAGTTCTTTAAATCTAAACTGCAACCGGGCGAAGGCAAAGGCTGATAAAATCGTCGTGATGATGGTGCCCACGGTTGAAATCGCAGCGACAAGCACGGTGTTCCCCATGTAGCGCAGGAAGTCCGGTGCTTCTGGGGCGAACATCGCTTCGTAGTAGTTGCCAAATTGCATGTCACGGAAACGCAGGAACATGATCGGAATGTCGGATGCGATCTTGTCCGGTGTCATCAAGCTCGTCAAAATCATCCAATAAAACGGAATGATGACAAGCAACGCAAAGAACGTTAGAATGCCATAGACGAAGGTGTAGCGCATGACGCGCTTGAAAATAATCTGTCTCCGTGTATCGTAGGTGGTTTCGTTGTTTTGTGTACTCATTTTCATACCCTCCTAGTAATGGACCCGTTTCTTACTGACCCACATGTTGAAGATAGTCAGTAGGAGTGTCATGAAGAACAGCACGATCGCGGCCGAGGCAGCTAAGCTTACGCTTCCTGCAACGTAGGGCTCACCGAGTGCTTCATACACCAATCCGACAATGGTGATGAGCTGTCCTCGATACCCCATCTGTTCGCCGAACATACCGACGATGGCGGTGTATTCTTTGAAGGCGCCAATGAATGAGGTAATCGTGATGAAGGCGATCATCGGCGACAGCAGCGGCACGGTAATCTTTCTAAAGATGCGTGAGCGGCTTGCCGAGTCAATGCGTGCGGCATCGTAATATTGCTTGTCGATGCTTTGAAGACCACTGAGGAACACCATGATTTTGAAGGCTAGGCCGTTCCATGTGATGAACACTAACAAGGCAATCATCGAGAAGCGCCAAGGCGACCCCGGGGCAACCCAGTTAATCGGGTCGATGCCAAAGAGGCTCAACATGTAGTTGAATAGCCCGTAATCACGGTTAAAGATAACCGCAAAGGCCAACCCGACGGCGATGGCGTTGGTGACGTAGGGCAGGAAGAAGATGGTTTGGAACGCGCCCTGAAGTTTTTTAATCGAGTTGAGCCACACCGCGATAAACAGCGAAATGATGACTGAGAGCGGCACCGACACAAACGCGATTAACACGGTGTTGCGAATCGCCGGCCAAAACTGACGGTGGCCAAGGACGGCCTGAATGTTTCCCGTCAGTGTCCAGCCTGTGTAATCGCCGTAAAGAAAGTCGTAATCCACCATGAACACAATCATGAACGTGTTGATGATGGGATAAAAGGTAAAAACAATTAAGAGGATGAGGGCGGGAAGGAGGTATAACCAGGCTTTAAAATCATGTCTATCTTCTAACATGATTAGACAAGCTCTCCCGTTTCCTTATCAAACAGGAACATCTTGTGCGGTTTAACCGCCAGTTTAATCTCGTCTCCCGGTTGAATGCGGTGATCCGCATCGACAATCGCGCGGAACGTGCCTTTCTTCTCGGGAGCTGTCTCTTCGATGCTTCCCTCTTCTTGGAGCCGTTGCATATCC
Organism: Candidatus Izemoplasma sp.; assembly: GCA_007132465.1. Classification (GTDB taxonomy): domain Bacteria; phylum Bacillota_I; class Bacilli_A; order Izemoplasmatales; family Izemoplasmataceae; genus SLQR01. The sequence goes on along the minus strand of SLOP01000026.1, from coordinate 53,471 downwards.
TCATCCACAGCCATATCGTCCTCGACATGGTCGTTTTCTTGCTGGTGGTCCTCATCGATATACGGGCTATGTTCGGTGATGGTGGGGTCGACCGGTTTTTCGATGATTAGCGTCGTGTCACGGCCGATGGTTTCAACGTAATCGACCTTCACTTTCAAGCTCGAACGCTCAACAATCTTGAACCCTTCCGGGCGGACACCGATGATGACGTCTTGGTCTTTTTTGCCTTCAACACGCCCGAGTTGAGCATCGCCAACCATCACGCGCTCGTCCTTGATTTCGCCTTCGAACAGGTTGATTGGCGGGCTTCCAAGGAACTTCGCGACAAACAAGTTGCCGGGTTCATCGTAGACTTGCTGCGGCGCACCTTTTTGCTGCATGATGCCTTCGCGCATCAAGACGATTTCATCGCTGATGCTCATCGCTTCTTCTTGGTCATGGGTGACGAAGATGGTCGTGATGCCGGTTTCTTTTTGAATCCGTTTAATCTCTTCGCGGGTTTGTAGGCGCAGGCGCGCATCGAGGTTCGATAGCGGTTCATCAAGCAAGAGCACGCGCGGTTCTTTCACAAGCGCACGGGCAATAGCGACGCGTTGTTGCTGGCCGCCTGAGAGCTGAACGGGTTTCCGGTTCATTAAATGGTCAATGCCGACAAGTCGTGCATAAAAATACGCCCGCTCAAGCGCTTTTTCTTTTTCCATCTTGATGTTCTCAAGCGGAAACATGATGTTTTGCTTCACCGTCATATGCGGATACAGCGCGTAGTTTTGGAACACGAGGCCGATGCCGCGTTTTTCCGGTGCGACGTCGGTGACGTCGGTGTCGCCGAAGAAAATCCGTCCTTGGGTCGGCTTAAGCAACCCAGAAATCATGTACAGCGTGGTCGACTTTCCGCACCCAGAAGGACCGAGCAACCCGACGAGCTTTCCGGCAGGAATGGTGATGTCAAAATCCTTGACGGCAACGGTTTCCTCCTTGTTTTTCGCTTGGAAGACCTTGGTAAGATTCTTTAGTTTAATTTCGATAGTCTCCATGGTATCAAAACTCTCCTTACTCCGTAATGTATTCGTGACAACATTTCATTATACAATAAAAACCTCGCGTTGGCTATAAGGAAAATCACGACCTAATGATGAGCGCCAAACGAGGGTAAACCGTGTGAAAAAAAGGTGAGACAATCTCACCTTTTTAACCTGATGTGAACACCCCACTGGTCCAAAGAAACCAGAGGCCAACCAAGATGGCCAGCACGATGATGAGTTTCGCCATCGCTTTAATCAAGGCAATCAAGCCGAGGACGATGATGACAAGGAAAAGAATCCCACCGAGGAAAATTTCTGCGAACGATAGCCCATCGATGAAACCGGTCACTCGATCGACGTAGTTCATGATTGGCGTGATGCGTTCGAGCCAGTCAAAAAACGGTCCGATGACAGGGATGTTTTCAAACATGGCGAACACGGGGGTAAATAAAGAAAAGACGTTGAACATGGAACCACCTCTCTTATCTCATACTGCTATTATGACACAAAACCAAAATTTATTGCAAAAAATTTACCATACGTCAATATTTTTTTCGCCCTTCAAGCGCTTTGAACAAGGTCATGTCGTCGGCGTAGCTGAGGTTCCCACCGGCCGGAAGGCCATACGCAATGCGCGTCACCAACAAATCGGTCTTCTGAAGCAGGCGGTTGATGTATAACGCGGTTGTCTCGCCTTCTTCGCTTAGGTTCAAGGCGAGAATCACTTCTTGATGCGCCTCATCTTTCAAGCGCTCAAGCAACGCCCGAATCCGTAAATCTTCGGGACCGACGCCTTCACTCGGTGCGATAGCGCCACCAAGCACATGGTAAAGCCCATCGTAGGTGCCGGTTTTTTCCACCACCAGCACGTCTTTGCTTTCTTCAACAACGAGGATCTTCCGTCGGTCACGGTTGGTGTCTTCACAAATGGAACACACCGGTTTATCCGTCAAGTTCCCACAGGTTTGACACGGCACGATGTCTTCGCTCACTCGGTGCAGCGCCTCCATGAATCCGATGACGTCGTCTTTGTCGAACCTGTCAATGACGTAAAACGCATAGCGTTCCGCGGTTTTTTTCCCGATGCCGGGAAAGCGCATAAAATGATCGATCAACGCGCGAATAGCGTCGGGGTATTCCATCGGTTAAAACATCCCGGGCATACCGCCGAGGCCTTGGGAAAACTGCCCCATTGTGGCTTGGGTTTCATCGTCGATTTTACGCATGCAATCATTGATGGCAGCGACGACGGTGTCTTGAAGCATTTCAGCGTCATCCGGCAGGTCGAACGCATCGTAATCGATGGTTAAGCGCTGCATTGTTTTGGCACCGTTAAACTCAACGTTCACCGCGCCGCCGCCGGCCGAACCATAGAAGGTTGAGGCTTCGAGTTCTTTTTGGGCTTTCATCATGTCTTTTTGCATCTGCTGGAGTTTCTTAATCATTGACGGATTCATCGGTTAGTCTCCCTCCTGTCTGGTTTTGACAATGTCACCGAACAAATCCTTGGCTTCTTTGAGGCTTTCTGATTCAATGTCGGTGTAATCGTCGTGATTTTCGCGTATTTCAATCAGCTTCGGATGGTCGACGGGCTCAAGTTTTATGAACGCCTCATCGCTTTTCCGTTGTCGGAATTTTTTCACGTATTCTCGACTGATGCCTTCCCACAATTCGGCGGGGAATGCCATGAACATAATCGGGTGGTTAAAATAGCGTTCCAGCAAATCAATGATGCGCTTCTTAAGGTCCGGGCTCATCAGCCGGTTGCACATCGGGTAACTGTCGTAGGTCACAATCAACATGACACCGTTGGTGGCAGCGAGGTTTCCTTCGGTGATCAGCTTCGAAATCTCCACGTCATCACCCTCGGCAAACCGTTCGATGTCGTACCATTTTTTCACCATGTCAATGCGAATTTCACGGTCGGCGGAATTCAGCACGTCTTCGATGTAACGGATGTCGAAGGTCCGGTAATTACGCTTGGTGTACTTGGCGTATAACGCCTTGAACTTATCGCTCGGTGCCTCATCGGCTTTGCCTGTATCAACGTCGGTGTCGTCGGGTTCTTTCTCCGCCGGTTTGGGCTCCTCAGACCGCTCGGGTGTGTCTTTGGATTCGTCTGGCGATGCTGCGTCATCGTCGGTAACGTCATCAAACATCCGTTTGGCGTCATCTTCTTGTCTGGTCTGCTTGGTTCCCCCATAACGCTCAGGCGTCGGCACGCCGTCATGTTCGAGTCGTTCAAAACGTTGTTCAAGCGCTTCTAGGGAGGCACGAACGTCCGCTAACGCTTCTGTTTGCACCACGTGACGCTTGGCTTCTTGGTCCACCATTTTAATGAACGCCAATTCCAAATACAGTTTGGCGTTACCGGTGTAGCGGATTTTTTGTTGAGTATCATGCAAGATATCAATGTAGTGAAACACCCGCGCATCAGTCAGTTTATCCGCCAAGGCCACAAACGGTTCATGGCGATAAAGCAGCTTGTCTTTGCTGCCCTTCTCGACGGTACGATACATCAACACATCGCGATAGAAACGCACCATATCTTCAGCCATCCGATGGCCTTCTTTTCCTTCCGCGATTAAGGTGTCGAGAATCTCGACCGCTTTAGGGATTTCATCGTGTTCAATTTCTGTGGCCATCGTGGTCATCGCCTCATGTGGCACAGTGCCTTTGATGGCGTGCACGTCGGCCAAGGAAATGGCGTCGTCGCTATAGGAGTAGACTTGATCAAGCAAACTGATGGCATCGCGCAGACCGCCTTCGGCGCTCTCTGCGATGAACAACAGCGCATCCTCATCAATGTCAATCGATTCTTTATTGACAATCTCGTGAAGTTTACTCATCATGTCTTGAATCGCGATGCCCCGGAAGTCAAACCGCTGGCAACGCGAATGGACGGTGGCCGGTATTTTATGCGGTTCGGTCGTCGCTAAAATGAAAATGACATGTTTCGGGGGTTCTTCAAGCGTCTTAAGCAACGCGTTAAACGCCGAAATCGACAACATGTGCACCTCATCGATGATGTACACTTTGTATTGTCCGACGCCCGGCAAATACTTCACTTTATCCCGCAACTCGCGAATTTCATCCACGCCGTTGTTGCTGGCTGCATCAATTTCAATGACGTCGCTGACGGTGTTTTTGGTGATGCCAACGCACGTTTCACACACATTGCATGGGTTGGCGATGGGGGCTTTTTCACAGTTCACCGCCTTGGCGATGATTTTCGCTACGCTGGTTTTTCCTGTGCCTCGCGGGCCACTGAACAAATACGCGTGGGCAATTTTCTCATTCGCCAACGCGTTTTTAAAGGTTTTTGTGATGTGCTCTTGCCCGGCAACTTCATCAAAGTCTTTCGGACGATACGTTCGATACAACGCTTGATAGGCCACGTTCAAACACCCCGTTTATTCACTATTTACGTCGTTTCTTTCTAAACTTATCTCGTTCTTCGCGGATTTCTCTCACGTCATCGGCAATCACTTCAAGCGCTTTATGCTCCAAGGTGCCCGGTCGAAACTGGTTGCGCAAGCGCTCATAATTATGTTCATCCGTTTCACCGTATCTGGCGATCTGATAAGCCATGTAAAGGGCTTTTTGAAACGGTGGGCTGTTGCGGAAAACCTCAATTTCCTCTTCGCTCAGTTCCAGCTCATCGACCGCTTTTTTCGACACCCGAAGCAAAAACCGCGCTTCGTTGTTCGCCTCGTTGATTTTGTAGCGGGTCTTGCCAATCAGCTTATGATAAACGAAAAGGAAAATAACAATCAAAAACGGATACAAAATATACTCGCCAAAGAACCACGTTTCAAAGGTGGCTTCTCCACGATAATCTAAAACCCACCCGTAGATGACCACGACAACCATCGCTGCCACAAACGAGTACACATAATACTGCAAACTTTTCTTGTGTTTATCTTCAAAAACCATCTAAATCACCTGTTACCTATTATACACCAAACAGGCCAATTATGGTATACTTAATTCAGGTGATAACCATGAAGAAAGATACGATTGCCGCCATTGCTACCTCGCTGGGCGAAGCCGCCATCAACGTCGTTCGCCTGAGTGGTGAAGACGCCTTTACCATTGTCGATTCGGTGTTTGACGGCCAAACCCTAAACGACGCTCCATCGCACACCGTCCATTACGGCCATATCCTCGATGGCACAACCACCGTGGACGAAGTCCTGGTGACGTTGTTTCGCGCGCCAACCTCATTCACTCGCGAAGACATGATTGAAATTGGCTGTCACGGCGGCACGTATGTCGCTCGAAAAATTCTCGAACTGCTGTTAAGCAAAGGCGCGCGACTTGCCGAACGCGGCGAGTTCACCGAACGCGCATTTTTGAACGGTCGCATCGATCTCACCCAAGCTGAAAGCGTCCTTGACATCATCGAAGCCCGTACGGAGTTGAGCCTAACGCTCGCCAACCAAGGACTGAAAGGCTTCTTACGCGACAAAATCCGTGCGTATCGCCGTCGCTTGCTCGACGTCGTGGCCCACATCGAAGTCAACATCGATTACCCTGAATACGACGACGTCGAACAACTCACCGATGAACTCGTGTTACCAATGATAGCCGATTTACGGGATTCAATCGAGGCGTTGCTGGCCAAAGCCGAAGACGGCAAAGTCATCCGTGACGGCGTGAAAACCGCCATCGTCGGCAAACCCAACGTTGGCAAATCAAGCTTGCTCAACACGCTGCTTGGTGAAGAACGCGCCATCGTCACCGACATCCAAGGCACCACCCGTGACACCGTCGAAGCCTCCCTAAACATGGGCGGTGTGGTGCTTCACCTGATTGACACGGCCGGCATCCGCGAAGCCGCCGACGCGGTGGAACGCATCGGCATTGAGCGAGCCAAAAAAGCGCTCGAATCGGCAGAGTTAGTGCTATTCGTGCTAGATAACAGCGTGCCCTTATCGGACGAAGATGACACCTTGTTGTCGCTGACCAAACATAAAAAACGCATCATTATCATCAACAAAATTGATCTTAAGAGCACCATCGGCCGTTCGTTTGAAGACGCTGTGCAATTGTCGGCGTTGACCAAGGCCAACATGGAGACGCTCGAAACACGCATCAAATCAATGTTCCTTTCCGGGGACCTCAAACAAGACACCAGCGCCACGCTAGCCAACGCCCGACAAATCGGTCTGCTTAAACAAGCGGCGGCGCAGATTCGCGATGCCGAACAATCGGCACGCGACAAAATGCCCGTCGACATCATCGAGATTGATTTAAAAAACGCGTGGGAAACGTTGGGCGAGATCACCGGAGATTCCCACGGAACGGATTTGCTCGATGAGTTGTTTTCCAAGTTTTGCCTCGGCAAGTAACCGGCAATGTTCCACGTGGAACATGCGACGATTTCCCGCCAGACAACACCGTTTCACCTGTGATTTCACCTAAATCATCGTCATCTTGTGTCATTGTAAATAAAGTATAATGTGAGTGAATGGTCAATAATTATGAATAATTCTTATGAAATGTGTTGAACAGATAATAATTCAGCGGTATAATTAAGGTATCTTAGTATTGGGAGGACTGTCTATGTCGTTCGTCTGGGCATCACGAAAACCGAACGAGGGACTTGCCACGCTATACGAGAACAACATCACGCTGAATAAAAGCGCCAGTTCGCATTTTGACAACGCGCACAGCGTCTTGCTGGGGCTTGATTACGATCAACAGCGTATCGCCCTCAAGCCAATCACCAAGCAAGAACTCGAACGCGGCATGATCCCTGAAGAAAAACGACACAAAATTACGGTCAGACAAAGCTATGCGCGTGTCTGTAACAAGAAATTCATGCAAGAAGTCGCCAAACTCATGCAGTTGAACTTGGTGGACAACACCGCCTACAAGTTCAAAACCCTGTGGAGTAAAAACGACCACGCGCTCATCATCGATTTGACGAAACACGAGGAGGTCTTGTGACATGGATACTTGGTTAATCATCTTGTGGTTTGCGGTGATTTTGATCTCGGCGTTCATCGAGATTAACACGATGGACTTGACCAGCGTCTGGTTTAGCATCGGTGCGCTGCTTGCATTCATTTTCGCCATCATTGGCTTTGGTTGGGTCACCCAACTAAGCGTCTTTTTAGCGGTTTCCGTTGTGCTTCTCCTAAGCGTCCGACCGATTGCGAAAAACTACTTCCGAACCAACATCGTCAGCACGAACGCTGATCGCTTGGTCGGCAAAGTCGCCGTCTGCACCAAAGAGATTCAGCCTGGCGAACGGGGCCAAGTGAAAATAGACGGTCAATATTGGACCGCCATCACCCCTGGTGATGACACTGTGTTAGTCGACGAACGCGTTGAAATTCTCGCCATTGACGGCGTGAAGTTAATCGTGGTAAAACCGTGAATGCAGGTGTTTTTAAACGCTCATTCTCCGCGGTCGCCGATTTTGTCATCGTATTCTTTGCCGTCCTTGTCCTTTTTCATCTCATCGCCAGCCCTATTTACCAACGTGTTGCGTTTGACGATTTCGATGCGTTGATGGACCGTTGGGAAGCGCTCGACGCCGACCGACAGGATGAGTATGAAGCGCTTCTTGACCGATTTGAACAAGGCGAACTCGACGCCGATGAGTTCGCTGAAGCAAACAGCGCGCTTCGCGATCGCTACTACGACATGGATCCTGAAGCCTACGACGCGTTGACCGCGTTTAACATGTTTTTCGCCGGATTTCACATCATCGGTTTTCTTTTCTCCTTCGGGCTTTACATGGCCTTGATGAAAGGACAGTCGCTTGGACGACGTTTCACCGGCATTTATTTCGGTGGTTCCACGCACCCGCTTAACATCGTGGTTCGTGAAGTGTTCCTAAAATACGTCTACTGGATATTCACCCTGGGTATCGGCCTCATGATCGACATCTACATGGTCGTGCTTACCCGCAACAACAAGACCCTTCGCGACATGCTGACCAAAACCTACATCACAAGCGACCCCGATATCGTCGATCCGCACAGACATAACATCTAAAATTGTGTATAATGATTACTGTAAGAACCAAACCCATTAGCATAAACCAATAGGAGGTTTTATCATGTTCACATTTCTAATCGGCATTGGCGGCGCCATCAGCATCGCCATCGCAGTCATCGTCCTTATTTATTTGGCCACACGCTTCACCATCGTCACCCAAGCGAATCGCTTCATCGTTGAGCGGCTCGGTGGATACTTCGTCACATGGGACGTCGGCATTCATTTCCTCGTGCCCTTCATCGACCGCGTCAAGATGAAAGTTTCGATTAAAGAACAGGTTGTTGACTTCGACCCACAACCCGTCATCACCAAAGACAACGTGACGATGCAAATCGACACCGTCGTCTTCTTCCAAATCACCGACCCAAAACTCTACACCTACGGCGTCAACTTCCCCATTAAAGCCATTGAGAACTTGACAGCCACGACGCTCCGTAACATCATCGGTGACCTCGAACTCGACGAATCACTGACCTCACGCGACGTCATCAATGAGCGCATGCGCACCATTCTTGATGAAGCCACCGACCCCTGGGGCATCAAAATCAACCGCGTCGAGCTGAAAAACATCATCCCGCCAAAAGACATCCGCGAAGCAATGGAAAAACAAATGCGCGCGGAACGCGAAAAACGTCAATCCATTTTGATTGCCGAGGGGAACAAGCGGTCAGCCATCTTGAACGCCGAAGGTGAACGGGAAGCAAGAATCCTTCGCGCTGACGCTGAGAAGCAAACCCGAATCTTAGAAGCCGAAGGGCAAGCGAACGCCATCCTCAAGGTCCAAGACGCCACCGCCCGCGGTATCGAAATGATTAAAAAAGCCGGCGCTGACGAAGCCTTCCTGCGCCTTGAAGCCTACAAAGCAATGGAAAAAGTCGCCGACGGCCAAGCCACCAAACTCATCATTCCGTCGGACATGCAAGGCATGGTCGGCCTCGCCTCAACCCTCGCCGAAGCGTTCGACACCAAGCCACCAAAAATCACCATGCCCAAAGAGAAGAAACAACCGACCAAAACAGACAAATAACACACCAAGCCCCGCCTCGGCGGGGCTTTTTTTCGATGTGCTGTCATGAGGCAACTAAGCACACCTTTTTTCTTACTGCCTCTGCTGTAACGCCATACCAAAAAAGAAGAGACTCGCCCAAAGGCAAGCCTCTTTCGTATGCAACCTGACGTCCCTCAAACAGAACACCAGTTAGTATCTATGGATATTGTAGTGAAATTAATCGCGAATGTCAACATCAATGTCATGCCGGCTTGACGTAGTCAATCGTTGTTGCCATTGACCAGCATGCTTTCGCACACGACCTTTGTGAACTCCTTGCGATTATCGACTGCTCTATACAACGCGCTTGAAGCCACCGTTTGGTTGGATTCGGACACAACGAGCGTCACTTCGACTCCCTCTTCCATGGCGATGTCGACGGCAGGCAACAAATCCGCGTCTCCCGAAACCAAAATAACATGGCCTATTTTGTTTTTTAGTGCCAGTTGTACCATGTCGATGCCAATCTTCACATCGACACCTTTTTGGATATAAATCGGACTTCCATCATCCCTTTTCCCACGGTACTTAAGTTTTCCAAACCGCGTCTGTACATTGGGAAGTGTGTCTAAGTACGTGTAAAACTTATCCGCGTTCGACTGCATCCGTGTTTCTGCATCACTCGGTGGCGAGCCAACATAGGGTTTGCAGTGATAATAATATGCCCGAAGCAACGGCTTGTCTCCACATAGCCATTGAATGAATCGTTCAAAATCAATACGCTTGTATCCATAATCCTTTATCACATAATCCAAGTATCCCCCATCAATGAAAATTGCCGTCTTCTGTGGCATGGTACACACATCCCTTCACGAAGGTATTATACACATAAAGCCTAGGTGTCACAAGCGGTGAAACATGAACACATTGATCCTAAATACGTCAAACAACGCCTTCTACGAAAAAGCGACACAATGCCGGCGAAAGCGCTAAGCACTCCCCACCCCTGCGAATCCGTAGAAAAGCTTGTTTTAGATTAAAAATCGCAATGACGTGGTGTGCGTGGAAACGGAATCACATCGCGAATGTTGGCGACACCGGTCACATACATCAGCATGCGATCAAACCCAAGCCCAAATCCGGCATGCGGTGTGGTGCCATACTTGCGAAGATCGAGGTACCACCACATGCTGGCTTCCTCAATGCCCATCTCGGCCATCCGCTCGCGCAACACATCGAGGCGTTCTTCACGTTGCGAGCCACCGATGATTTCGCCGGCGCCCGGAACCAACAAGTCCATCGCCGCGACGGTTTCGCCGTCGTCGTTGAGACGCATGTAAAACGCTTTGGCGTCTTTTGGCCAGTCGGTGACGAACACCGGCCCGCCGAAGTGGTTGACAAGGTACTTCTCGTGTTCGGTCGCTAAATCGCCACCGTGAGTGGGTTTGTTTTCAAATACCGTGTCGGCTTGCATCAACACCTCAATCGCCTCGCGGTGACTGATGCGATGAAAGGTTTTGTCGAGGACGCTATCGAGCTTCTTCAGCAGGCCTTTTTCGACAAACCGATCGAAAAACGCCATTTCCTCGGGCGCGCCTTCGCGCACGGCGCTAATCAAGTGCTTGACCATGGCTTCGGCCAACGCCATGTTATCGGAAAGATCGGCGAAGGCGAACTCCGGCTCAATCATCCAAAACTCCGAAGCGTGCGTCGTTGTGTTTGACTTTTCGGCGCGGAACGTCGGGCCGAAGGTATAGGCTTTTTTGTAAGCTTGGGCGAAAATTTCCGCCTCAAGCTGCCCGGTCACAGTAAGGTTCGTGGCCTTGCCGAAGAAATCCCGTGTGAAGTCGACGTTGCCTTCTTTTGTTGTGGGAACGTTCGTTAAATCTAAAGTTGTCACCTTGAACAGTTCTCCAGCGCCTTCGGCGTCGATGCCTGTGATGATGGGACTCGCGACGTGGATGAAGTTGCGCGATTGAAAGAAATCATGCACCGCGCGGGTCAGCACGTTACGCACACGGTTCAAAGCCGTGAATAGGTTCGTGCGGGTGCGCAAGTGCGCGTGTTCGCGCAAAAACTCGCGGCTGTGTCGCTTGGGTTGAATCGGATAATCCTCGGGTGAGTCGCCGACGAGTTCGATGCGGTCGGCTTTGATTTCGTAGGGTTGTTTCATGGTTGGGGTAAGCGTTAGTGTGCCATGGATACGAACGCTCGATCCAATGCGGATTTTTTGCGTTTCTTTGTCGTTTTCTGCGCGACCTTCGTCGTAGACAACTTGCACGCCGCGGAAATGCGTGCCGTCGCTCACGTCCAAAAATCCGAACGTCTTTTGGGCACGGTGATTGCGCACCCAGCCTTCGATGGTGAGTGACTTTCCGTCTAACACTTTATATTGTTCGTGCAATGTAATGATATCCATATGGACACCTCCTAAGTATAAAAAAATCGCCCCGTCAAAGGGCGAATCATCGCGGTACCACCTTCGTTCCGGCTTTCGCCGGCACTCCAATCCTTAACGCGGATCACGGGCGGGTCTACTTTATTCTTCCGCCACTCACGGGTGTTCAACCACACATCTTTGGCATCCGACTTCCACCGTCTCGGATTCGCTTAGCCCAGGGAAACGCGCATCGGTCCCGTTCATCGATTTACACTTCAATGATACCAAAACGCACGGGCTTGTCAATAGCTGATTTTTCGCCAAGCCCCGTTTGACGTGAAAAACCGTCGTTTTTCCATAAACAATGCACCAAAAGGTGCATTGTTTATGTGCTGTTTTTCACGGGGTTGTCGTCGGTGTATTTAAACAGCCCGCTAAGCGGTTTGTCGTTGACGATGTTCAAAATGCCTTGCGCCATGAGCGGTGCGATGCTGAGTTGCACAATCTTATCGCACATTTTCGCTTCCGGAAGATGGATGGTGTTGGTGCACACAAGTTCTTTGATGGCGCTTTCTTTGATGCGTTCAATGGCCGGTCCTGAGAACACCGGGTGTGTGCAGGCCGCGTAAACTTCTTTGGCCCCGGCGGCCTTGAGCGCCAGCGCGGCCGAGCCGATGGTGCCGGCGGTGTCGATGATGTCGTCGATGATGATGGCCACTCGGTTTTGGACGTCGCCGACGATGCCCATGATCTCGACTTCGTTCGTGCGGGGGCGTCGTTTATCGATGATGGCGATTGGCGCGTTCATGACGTTGCCCATCTCCCGTGCCCGCACGGCACCGCCGTGGTCGGGCGAGACGATGACGATGTCTTCGTCTTTAAGCAGGTGATTGAAGTAATCGACCAAGATTGGCATCGCCACAAAGTTGTCGATGGGAATGTTGAAGAAACCTTGAATCTGACCGGCATGTAAATCCATGGCCAGCACGCGTGTTGCGCCCGCTGTCTGCAGTAAGTCGGCCACGAGTTTCGCCGAAATCGGTTGACGCGAAGCGGCTTTACGGTCTTGCCTTGAGTACCCATAATAGGGCATCACCACGTTGATGTGTTTGGCCGAGGCGCGTTTCAGCGCGTCAATCATAATCAACAGTTCCATGAGGTTTTCGTTAACCGGGGGTTGGGTCGGTTGAACGACAAAAACGTGATGTCCTCGCACGGTCTCGTCAATGTCGATCCCGATTTCCCCATCAGCGAAGCGCTTAACGATGCATTCACTCAGTGGAATGTTGGCGTGTTCGGATATTTCTTCGGCCAACTCACGGTTGGCATTTAAGGTGAATAGCTTAATTTTGTGTCCTTCGATAATCGCCATGATTTCCTCCATCCATTCTGTGGAATCCACACACTCCTCATTATACGCAACTTACGTCAAAAAGAAAATGCAACTTCCAAAAAAGTTGCATTTCATGTATGTGATTCATTCACGGTTTCTGTTACGCTTCCTCTTCAATTTTATGATACGCATCGATGACAATGCCTTCAATCATGTCCCGCGTTTCTTGGTTGATTGGATGCGCCACGTCTTTGAACTCTCCGTTTGGCATCTTCCGGCTTGGCATCGCCACAAAAAGGCCGTCTTTTCCATCGATGACACGAAGCTCGTGCACGACAAAACAATCGTCAATGGTGATGGCGGCGATCGCTTTCAGACGGTTTTCACCGTTAAACTTCTTGATGCGCACGTCAGTAATTTCCATTATTCCACCCCACAGTTTATGTTCAATAGCACGGTTATGCCAAGATTATAGCACACCTTCAGTCCATTTTCAAACTTTTTTCGCTTACGACGGCTTTATCACTTAATTTTCGTCAAAATGACCCGGTGGTCATCGCGGTACTTGTCCGCCAATGTGTCAAGGGCCTTCCGGCTCTTGGCATAGACGGCGATGGCCGGTCCGCTCCCGCTCATGAGCACGCCGTCAACCGGCTCGTTTAATAGCGAGTCTTTAAGCGCTTTGACCTCAGGGTGCTTGTGAAAAGAGAACGGTTCAAGGGCGTTATACAGTTCGGTGATCATGAGTTCGTAGTTCCGGTTGTAAATGGCGCTGCTCATGGTGGTGATTTTTTTCCGCGGCACCTCATCCATGTTCACCGACTGATAAATTTCGCGGGTGCTGATGTTCAGGTCGGGAATGACGATGAGCACCGGCCATTTAAGCGACCGATTAAGAAACACCAATTCATCACCTTTGCCTCGTCCAATGCACGCTTTGTTGAAGATGCAGTAGGGCACATCGGCGCCGAATTGTTCACCGATGGTGGCGAGTTGCTCATCGGCAATGTTGAGTTTGAACAGTTTGTTGATGCCCCGCAGCGTCACGGCGCAATCGGCCGAGCCACCGGCCAATCCAGCTGCCATCGGGATGTTTTTTTCAATCGTGATTTCAACACCTTTGTCAATATCGAAGGTTTCAAGCAAATGCTTAGCCGCTTGAAACACGAGGTTATCCTCGTCTTTATCCGTGATTGTTACGTCGCTTTTCAGTTGGATGCCGGGTTCGTTGGTCGCCTTGAAGGTGAGCACGTCATAGAGGTTGATGGGCGCCATGATGGTTTCGATGTTATGGTACCCATCCGATCGCTTTCCCAGAACATCGAGGTAGAGATTCAGTTTCGCATAGGCTTTTTCTTTAACCATGCACTCCCCTCCCCCCTTGTAATCGTATTTTACCATAGCTTGATGGGAAACCCTAGAGAATATGTCGTCTCGCTTACGCGTCGTTAAACACCTCAGCCAAGCGTATGAAATCGTTCAGCGTCACCGTGTCGGCGCGGCGTGAACCTTCAATGCCTTCGGCATGTAATTGCGCATTGATGTCCGCTTTGTCCAACGCGAGAAATTCATGCAGGTTATTCAGAAGGGTTTTCCGTCGTTGCTTAAACGCAGCACGGACGAAGGCAAAGAAGAACGCTTCATCCTCGACTCGTGCCCGGTGGGTATCGTGAAAATCGAGCCGCACGACGGCGCTGTCGACGGCAGGCGCAGGAATGAAGACGCTTTTAGACACCTTAAACAAGTAGGTCGCCTTGGCCCGATACTGGACCGCGATCGACAGCGAGTTATAGTCTTTAATGCCCGGGGTGGCGGTGATGCGTTTGGCGACTTCATGTTGCATCATGACAACCATTCGCTTGATGCGCTTAGACGATTCAAGGCACCGCATCAAAATCGGTGTGGTGATGTAATAGGGTAAGTTCGCCACCACGATGACATCGTCTGCTCCGGGCGCAAACCGTTCGATATCTTTATCGAGGTCTCGTTTTAAGACATCGTCATGAATGAGATGAAACGAAGGCCCGCCGAAGTGTGATTCTAAGGTGGGAATCAAGTGTTTATCGATTTCATAAGCGACGAGGCGTTTCGCTCTCGGTAAAAGGTGTTGGGTTAAGCCGCCGAGCCCGGGGCCGATTTCAACCACCACGTCATCGGGGGTGATGGCGGCGGCGTCGACGATTTTGGTGAGAATGTTGTCGTCGATGAGGAAGTTTTGTCCATATTTCTTCTTGATGCCGATGCCGTGCTCTTTTAACAACGCCTGCACGGTTTTGGGGTTAGCACGGCTGTTCATGGCTGAAGCACCGCCTTCAGCTGATCAACGGTGACGGCGAACATGTTGAGGCGTTTTCGCATCGTCTTTGCGTTGGCCATCCCGAGCTTGAACGCCTCCGCAATCACCTGTCGACGCCGTGATGCTTGGGCGCATCCGGCAAGCCCAAGGACCGCCATGTCGCGACGCCCTATAGGCTTTGCGCTCCGTGTGGTATCGTGCACGTAATCGTGAAGCGCCTGGCGCACGGTGTCGTCGCTGGCGTGTTCGATGCCGACTTTATTTTTGCGCGTGTCGATGCACGCGTGTTTCGGTATAAAGACATGTTTCGTCGGGCCAGCCACGTCGTTGATGCGTCGTCGGATTCGCTCGCCCGGGTAATCTGGATCAAGCATAAGGATCAATCCTCGCAAGGCATTTAACTCGCGAAGCCTCATCAAGGTGTCTTCATCAATCGCGGCGCCTTGGGTGGTGAGGATGTCGGCACGGGGAAAAACGGCCTTGATTTTGGCCGCGTCTCGGTTTCCTTCCACCACAATCACTTCATTAAATGTCTCAGGCATGGTGCCTCCTATTGGTTCGGGAAAAAGCTTCCCGCTTTGCGTTGGTTGATGATGATGTTTAGGAATTTCGGGATGACGGAGATTTCTTGGTTGCCGGCGTTGGCGGCCTCCCCGTCGATGTTCCATTTATGGTGGTGCTCGGTGTATATTTTCGCTCGGGCGGTTTTAATGCGTGTGATGCCCGGGAACTTGTTTGGTGCAAAGATAAACGAAACTAAGTAAATGAGGTTGTTCAAAAGCGGGATGTAGCGATAGACAATCACGTCAATCTTCCCATCGTCAAGCACCGGGTCCCGGATGATGTTGAAGCTTGCCACACGACGAGAGTTGACAGCCATAATCAGTGAGAAGTAGCCTTTGATGTTCCCTTCATCATGGGTGATTTCCGTTTTAATCATCGGGATGGTGAAAAACTCGCGTAACCCGGTGAACAAATACGCTCCATAGCCGAAGATACGCTTCAGCCTCGATTGCGTGACATACGAGATGTCGACGTAGTTTCCAATCGCCGTCACATAGACAAAATGCCCGTGCGACCCTTTGACGATATCCATCATGACATGGTGATCATCACGGATGATTTTAAGCGCCTTGTCGACGTTTTTGGGGATACCGAGCGTCTTGGCAATGTCACACGCGGTGCCAGAAGGAATGTAGGCGATCTTCGGTTTGTGTCGGCTCGTGGCCAAGCCGTTGACGCATTCGTTCATGGTGCCATCGCCGCCGCTGACTAAAAGCATGTCGATTTTCTCATAACATGCTTCTTTGACAATTTCCGTGGCGTGCCTAGCACGCTTGGTCGGCTTAACCGACACCTCGTACCCCAGCGACTCCACGGTGGCTTTGACCTTGCCTATTTTGGATTTGAATTTTTTTCGCCCGCTCATCGGGTTATAGATGACCCAGCATCGTCTCACGGTATCACCACGCTTTTATGTAGCCCTTATTATAGCACAGAAAGAAAAAAGCTCACAAGAGCTTTAATCTTGAAGCGCCTGCGCCGCGGTGATGATGGCGAGGTTGTATGCATCGTCTGCGCTGCATCCTCTTGAGAGGTCGTTGACAGGTTGATTAAGTCCGGCGAGAATCGGCCCGACGGCATCGAAGTTGCCGAGGCGTTGGGCGATTTTATACCCGATGTTCCCGCTGTTTAAATCCGGGAAAACAAAGACGTTGGCCCGACCGGCCACATCGCTCCCTTTAAACTTCTTCTCCCCGACGCTCTTGACAAACGCGGCGTCAAACTGCATCTCGCCGTCAATCGGGAAGCCGACGTCTTGTTTTTTGGCGATTTTTACCGCCTGGCGAACTTTCTTGGTTTCATCGGTCTTGGCGCTGCCGTTCGTTGAAAACGACAACAACGCCACTCGTGGTTCGATACCAAAAAGCGCCGCCGCTTTCCCTGACTCCACCGCAAACTCCGCCAACGTCTTGGCGTCGGGGTTCGGGTTGATGGCGCAATCGGCCATGATGTATTTTTCATCATCTCGAATCATCAAGAAATACCCGAAGGTTTTCGTGATGCCGGGTTTGGTTTTAATCAGTTGCAGCGCCGGTCGTACGGTGTCACCGGTGGAATGCGCCGCGCCGCTCACAAGCCCGTGCGCGTGGTTAGTATACACGAGCATGGTGCCGAAATAATTGGTCTGCTTGATGGCTTCTTCCGCCTCATCATACGAACATTTTCCGTTCCGCCGCTCAACCATTGCTTGGACGAAATCATGATAATGGTGGCTTGTTTCTGGGTTGATGATATCGCACCCTTCAAGCGCTTCACCAATGGCGTCTGATTCACCTAACACAACCGGCTTCAAAAGCCCTTCGCTGGCAAGGCGCTTCGCCGCCTCACGAATTCGCGGATCGTCGCCTTCGGGAAACACGATTTTCAGGTTTTTCCCGCGAATTTTATCCTTTAACTCTTCAATGATGTTGGCCATGTGCATCACTCCCATACGGCTATATTGTATTAAAAAAACGGCCGTATTGCAACGGCAATCGAATTTCTCTGTCGGCTATGTTACAATATGAGTGGGTGATGCGCATGGCCACTGTCTCAGCCGTCTTGTTCGACCTTGACGGGACCTTAATTGACACAAACGAAATCATCATTGAAAGCTATCAACACACGTTTAAAACCCATTTTCCCGACATCACAATCGACCGTGACACCATCATCGCCGCCATCGGTCCACCGCTGATGGATACGTTCGCGCGCTACACCGATAGCGACGCCCTCATCAACGCTGCCGTGGAAACCTACCGAACCTACTACACGGCGAACGAACACCATCATTACGCGCTTTATCCTCACGTCATCACGACGCTCAAACGCTTGAAGGAGCACGGCATCAAGATGGCGATTGTCACCTCGAAGTTCAAAGGGGCGGCCTGGCCTAGTATCAAACGTTTCGGCCTTGATTCGTTGTTCGACGCCTTTGTCTCGCTCAATGACGTCACCCGTCCCAAACCGGACAAGGAGCCTGTTGTCAAAGCGCTTACGCTGCTTGGGGTCGGCAAGGACGCCCTCATGATTGGCGACAACGATTCCGACATCCTCGCTGGCCAAGCCGCCGGCGTCAAAACCGCCGGTGTCGCCTGGAGCATCAAAGGCCGAGCTCATCTTGAAGCCGTATCCCCCGATTACATCTTAGCGGACATGACCGATCTCATTTCCCTGTTAGGGTTACCAAGGAGGTAGTTTCATGGATTGCATTTTCTGTCAAATCATCGCCGGAGATATCCCATCGTACAAAGTGTACGAAGACGACCACGTTTATGCGTTTTTAGACATCTCCCAAGTCACCGAGGGCCATACGCTGGTTGTTCCAAAGCAGCATGTGAAGAACCTCTACGACCTCGATGAAAAGACGGCGACGCACGTGTTTCGAGCCGTGCCGCCCATTGCCAACGCCCTAAAACGCGCGTTCGCGCCCATCGGCCTCAACCTCATCAACAACACCGAACGCCCCCACCAGAGCGTTGATCATTTCCACGTGCACCTTTTGCCACGCTACGAACAAGACGATCTCGGCATCCGTTTCACCAACAACCAAGCGTCACACGAGCAAGAAGATTACCTCGCGATACTCGAAAAAATCAAAGAGAATCTATAAAAAAATGCCGGGAAACCCCGGCATTTTTTTTACACAAACAGTTTGGTTAACGTCTTGACCAAGGTTCCGGTGGCGCCTTCCTTCTCGCCATACGCCGTGCCGGCAATATCAAGGTGTACCCACGGCCGTGCGTCATCGACAAACTTCTCGAGGAACGCCGCGGCGACTGAGGCGCCGGCCAACCGACCGCCGCTGTTTTTCATGTCGGCGACTTCGCTTTTCAGCGCGTCGTGATACTCTTCGTGAATCGGCATGCGCCAGACGTTTTCACCCGCGTTTTTCGCTGCGTTAAGCACGTCTTTTGTGAACGCGTCGTCGTTAGAAAACGCACCGGTGTAGGTTTTTCCAAGGGCGCCGACCACGGCGCCGGTTAACGTCGCGACGTCAATCAAGCGCGTGGCGCCTTTTTCTTGGGCAAACCACAGCGCGTCGGCCAAGGTTAGCCGCCCTTCAGCGTCGGTTGAAATGATTTCGATGGTTAAGCCTTTGGCCGAGGTTAAAATGTCATCTGGCACGGTGGCGTGATCGCCAATGCGGTTGTCGGTGGCGGCGATGACGACGCTGACGTTGGCTTTGGCTTTCAGTCGAGCAATGGCTTCAATGGCGCCAAGCACGGTGGCGGCGCCACCCATGTCCATTTTCATGCTCGGCATGCCTTGAACGGTCTTAAGTGAGTATCCTCCGGTATCGTACATGACGCCTTTGCCCACCAGCGCGGTGATGTCTTTGCTGCCCGGGTCGCCGGTGTACTCGACGTGGATGAGGGTGGGTTCGTCGATGCTGCCTCGGTTAACCCCGAGGAAGGCGCCCATGTTCAGCGCTTCGCAAGCGGGCTTATCGAGCACGCTCACCTTGACGTTGTCGATCGCCTCTAGGGCGGTGGCATACTGCGCAAGGTCGGTGGCGTTCAAGTAGTTGTAGGGGGTATTGACAAGGTCGCGCGTGTGGTTGGCGGCTTCACCGATGACGATGCCTTCGTGCACCTGCTCCGTTACCTCGGTGGTGGCGGCGTAAAAGAAATTGGTCGTGTGTTCTTCATCGTCGGTCTTGAACTTATCAAACCGATACGACGCTCGCACGAGCGTTTCCATCCATTCGGCGATGCGTTCAGGCGGGAAGGTGTCTAAGGCGATGATGGCGTCCGATGTCAATCCCGCCACGCCTTTGGCCGCTTCCATGCGTTGTTTGGGTTTCGCGAGGTCCGATAAGCGGATGAAGACAACTTCCTTGGCCTTCAGCTTGCCAAACGTCCGGTGACGGTTAAAGGGGGCCGTCACAAGCTCTTCAATGGTGTCGCCTAACGCGCCGGCGACGGCGTTAACGTGTGGATGCGAGGCATCATCGCCAAGCACGATGATGCGTTGTTCGGTAAGTGGATCAAACTGCTTCTGATGGGTAAACATAGGTTCCTCCTAGGTGATTTTATCAACGCGCATGTACGGGATGAGCGCGTCCGGTATCTTTATTGTACCATCTTTTTGTTGGTAGTTTTCGAGAATGGCCACGACCGTGCGTCCCACCGCCAACCCTGACCCGTTTAAGGTGTGGACAAAGGTCGGTTTTCCCCCGTCTTTAGGGCGGTATTTGATGTTGGCTCGGCGTGCTTGATAGGCTTCGGCGTTGGAAATCGAACCGATTTCACGGTAGTTGTTGTACGCGGGCACCCACACTTCAATGTCGAAGGTTTTTGTCATCGCAAACCCGAGATCAGCGGTGCACAATTCGACCACGCGATACGGCAGTTTTAGCGCTTTAAGAATTGCTTCGCTGCTTTCAAGCATCGCTTCTAAGGCGGGGTATGATTGGTCGGGTTTAACGAACTTAATCAACTCGACTTTATTGAATTGGTGCAGCCGGATGATGCCGCGGGTGTCCCGCCCGGCGCTGCCTGCTTCTTGACGGAACGCCGTGGTAAACGCCGCGTATTGAATCGGCAAGTCGGCTTCGTGGATGATCTCGTCGCGGTGCATGTTGATGGCCGGCACTTCGGCGGTTGGGTTTAAATACAGTTCGCGATCGTCTTTGAGCGCAAAGGCGTCGGCTTCAAATTTGGGAAACTGGCCGCTTGCGACCATCGATTCGCGGTTGACGATATACGGTAAGAGCGTTTCGCGATACCCGTGGTTTTCCACATGCATGTCCATCATGAAGTTGATGAGCGCGCGTTCCAATCGGGCACCGAGGCCTTTGTAGACGACGAACCGTGAGGCCGCAATTTTGGCGGCCCGTTCAAAGTCGAGAATGTCGAGGGCGGTGCCGAGTTCCCAGTGGCTTTTTGGTTCAAAATCGAACACGGGTTTATCGCCTGCAATTTTGATCACCGGGTTATCGCTTTCGTCTTTGCCTTTAGGCACGCTCTTATGCGGCAGATTCGGCGTTCTTAAGAGCGTCGCCTCAATCCGTTCATCCAAGACTCGCCGTGCTTCATCCAGCGCTTTGATGGTGTCCTTGTCCGCTTCCATTTGATCAAGCACCGCTTGAACCGGCTTTCCTTCGCGCTTCAGCTTGCCGATGGCACGGCTTGTTTCGTTGTGTTTGGCCTTCAGCTTTTCGACGCGCTGAATGATGTCGCGGCGCTTGGTGTCGTCGTCGATGACGCCGCGCAAGTATTCGTGGGACTCACCGCGACGGTTGAGCCGTTCGATGATGGCCTCGAGGTGATCTCGCAAGGTTTTAATGTCAAGCATGGTCGTTGCCTCCTTTGTCGATAAAAAACCCGTCCCTCAAAAAGGGACGGGATATTCCCGTGTTGCCACCCTCGTTGACGGTTGCCCGCCCACTCGAGAAGATAACGGCATGTGCCGGGAGGGTTTGCCTCCGCTCCGAGGGAGATTTCGCGCGCGTTCGCCGACCGGTTCGCACCGTCCACCGGCTCGCTTTGCGTGCGTTCGCGCCTACTTGTCCTCATCATCGCTTTACAGTTGCAGTGTACCAAAGCCCTTGGGCTTTGTCAATCAGTCTTCATCATCAAAAAGGGTTAGTTTCGGGCGTTCAGACGTCGTGGTGTCGTCGTGTTCCTCGGTGGCTTCTTCATCGGACGCTTCATCCTCCGCGGTAAGCGGGGCTTCTAAGGTGTCTGATGCATCCTCTGTCGCTTGGGGCGTGAGGCTGACCCCACCTTCAAGCGGCGACATGTGTTTTGCGTGTTCGAGGGCTTGTTCAATGGTCTCTTCGACATCTTCGTCTTTGGGGACGACAGCGACGGTGGCGACTTTATGCCCTTCGTTAAGGCGCATCAAGCGCACGCCTTGGGTGGCGCGACTGCTGGTGGAAATCTGTTCGACCGGCAGGCGAATCATCATGCCTTTGGTTGTAATCATGATGATGTCTTCGTCGCCGGTGACGCTTTTTAGTTTCACAAGGTAGCCGTTTTTCTCCGTGACGTTCAGCGTTTTCACACCTTTTCCGCCGCGGTTTTGGCAGCGGTATTCACCGATTTTCGTGCGTTTTCCGTAGCCATTTTCGGTGACGATAAGCACCTCGTCATCATCGTTTGACACCAAGGCCATGCCGACGACAAGGTCGCTTTTACCCAGCCGAATGCCGAGCACACCGGTGGCCACACGCCCCATGTCTCGGGCGTCGGTTTCATGGAAGCGGATGGCTTTTCCGTTGGAAGCGCCAATAACCACATCTTGATCGCCGCGTGTCAGTTTGACGTCGAGCAGTTCATCGCCGTCTTTTAAGTTGATGGCGCGAATGCCGCTGGTGCGGATGTTTTTGTAGTGGCTCACGTGGGTGCGCTTGACAATGCCGTGTTTGGTGACGAAAAAGAGCGTCCGGTCGATGTCGAAATCGCTGATGCGTGCCACCGCTTGCACGGTTTCATTTTTGTCTAAACGGAGCACGTTGACGAGCGGAAGTCCTTTGGATTGTCGACCGAAGGCAGGGATTTTATACCCTTTGACCTTGTAGACGCGGCCGAGGTTGGTGAAAAACAGTAAAAAGTCATGCGTCGAGGTGTGAATGATGTGTTCGACGGCGTCATCTTCGTTGGTTTTGATGCCGGTTAAGCCTTTGCCTCCCCGGTTTTGCGTTTTGTAGCTTTCCACACTCATGCGTTTGCAGTACCCGCTTTGGGTAATGGTCACGATGGTATTCTCGCGAGGGATCAGGTCTTCGTCCTCGATGTCGAGGTCTTCGGCAAGCGATATCTCCGTGCGCCGCGCATCGCCAAAGGCGTTTTGCAGGGCGATCAGTTCGTCGCGGATGACGTCGTGCTTTTTCTCATCGTTTGCCAGCAACTCGCGTAAAAAGGCGATGGTGTCGTTTAAGTCGGTGAGTTCCTGGTCGAGACGCTCGCGTTCTAGACCGCTTAAACGGCGGAGGCGCATTTCCAAGATGGCCTTGGCTTGCGCTTCGCTTAAGTCAAAGCGGGTGATCAGTTTGGTTTCGGCGTCGTCGTAGGCCGAACGGATCGTTTCAATGACCTCGTCGATGCGATCCAACGCTTTGAGTAACCCCTCGACGATGTGGGCGCGGGCTTCGGCTTTGTTGAGGTCGAAGGCACTTTTGCGTGTCAGCACCTCGCGTTGGTGTTCAATGTAGTACTCGATGATTTGTTTGAGATTCAGAACTTTCGGTTGGTTGTTGACAAGCGCCAACATGTTGATGCCAAACGAGGTTTGCAGCGGCGTGAACTTGTAGAGGTTGTTGAGGGTGACCTCGGCGTTGACCTCTTTTTTCAGTTCGATGACGATTTTGATGCCGTTGCGGTTCGATTCGTCGCGCAGATCGGTGATGCCCTCAATGCGTTTTTCTTTAGCGAGTTCGGCAATCTTCTCGATTAACCGAGTTTTGTTAACTTGGTAGGGTATTTCGGTAACGGTGATCGTTTGTTTGCCACTTTTGGCTTCGGTGATGTCCGCTTTGGCGCGGACTTTGATGGCGCCGTTGCCGGTTTCATAGGCCTGGCGTAAGCCGCTCAACCCCATGATTGACCCGCCTGTTGGGAAATCCGGTCCCTGGATGGTTTGCATTAACGCATCAATCGTGATGTCGGGGTTATCGATGGTTTGCAGCACGCCGTCGATGACCTCGTTTAAGTTGTGCGGGGGGATGTTCGTCGCCATGCCGACGGCGATGCCGGTTGAGCCGTTGACGAGCAGGTTGGGAAACTTGCTCGGAAGCACGCGCGGTTCGGTTTCTGTGCCGTCGTAGTTTTCGACGAAATCAATCGTGTCTTTTTTGATGTCGGCGAGCATTTCGGCGGCGATTTTGTGCATTTTCGCTTCCGTGTAACGCATGGCCGCGGCGCCGTCGCCGTCAATCGAGCCAAAGTTTCCGTGGCCGTTGACAAGCGGATAGCGGTAGCTGAACGGTTGAGCCATACGCACCATCGCATCGTAGATGGCGCTGTCGCCGTGGGGGTGATATTTCCCCATGACGTCGCCGACGATACGGGCCGACTTCTTGAAGGCTTTGTCGGGGTGCACGCCGAGTTCGTCCATGCCATAAAGTATTCGTCGATGGACGGGTTTCAGCCCATCTCGGACATCGGGCAGCGCCCGGGAGACGATGACGCTCATGGCGTAACTCAAAAACGAATTTTTCATTTCGTCGTTGATGTTGATTTCGGATATTTTGTCGTAATCGAGCGGTTGCATGGGATCAATTGGTTTATTATCCATCGTGGCTCTCCTTTAAATGTCCAAGTTTTGCACGCGCATGGCGTTGTCGTTGATGAACTCTTTGCGTGGCTGCACGTCGTCGCCCATCAGCATATCGAAGATGCGGTCGGCTTCCATGGCGTCGTCGAGCGACACTTTCAGCAAGGTGCGCGTGGAAGGATCCATCGTCGTTTCCCAAAGTTGGTCGGGGTTCATTTCGCCGAGGCCTTTGTAGCGTTGAATGGCGGCGCGTGTTGGCGCTTCTTTCAGTTTGGTTTCAAGTTCTTTCTCGGTGAAGGCATAATCAATTTGTTTGCCGCGTTGTATTTTATATAACGGCGGTTGGGCGATGTAGACAAAGCCTTTTTCAAAGAGCGGCTTCATGTGCCGGAACAAAAACGTCAGAAGCAGCGTCCGGATGTGGGCCCCATCGACGTCGGCGTCAGTCATGATGACGACTTTGTGATAGCGGAGCAAGTCGACGTTAAAGTCTTCGCCGATGCCGGTGCCAAAGGCGGTGATCATCGACAGGATTTCTTTGTTGCCGAGGATTTTATCCAAGCGCGCTTTTTCTACGTTGAGCACCTTGCCTCGAAGCGGCAAGATGGCTTGAAACTCAGAATCTCTGCCTTGTTTGGCTGACCCGCCGGCCGAGTCTCCCTCGACGATGTAGAGTTCGGATTTTTTCGGGTCTTTGCTGCGGCAATCCGCCAACTTCGAGGCGAATCCGAGGCCGTCAAGCGGACTTTTTCGGCGCGTCGCTTCGCGCGCTTTTTTGGCGGCGAGGCGGGCGCGGGAAGCAAGCAACGCTTTTTCGATGATAATCTTCGCGTCGGCGGGATTTTCAAGCAAGTGGCGTTCGAGCCCTTCGCTCATGATTTGGGCAACGACGCGTCGAACCTCGGTGCTGCCGAGTTTTGATTTCGTTTGCCCTTCAAACTGTGGGTCGGGGTGCTTGACGCTGATGATCGCCGTCAGGCCTTCACGGGTATCCTCCCCGAGGAGCGATTCGTCTTTTTTAAAGAGGGCGTTGTTGCGTCCGTAGGTGTTTAGGATGCGCGTCAGCGTCATCTTGAAGCCTTCCTCATGTGTGCCGCCCTCAAGGTTATGAATGTTGTTGGTGAAGGGGAAAATGTTTTGTGAGAAACCGTTGTTGTATTGCATCGCCACTTCCACAATGATGTCTTCGCTTTCGCCTTCGCAGTAAATGACTTCTTGGTGGAGCGACTCTTTGTTTTTGTTGAGGTAGTAAACGTATTCTTTAATGCCGCCCTCGTAAGTGAAGGCGTGTTTCATCGGCGCTTCGCCGCGGTGATCGGTGATGCGGAAGGTGATGCCTTTGTTCAAAAACGCCATCTGTTGGACGCGCAGACGCAGAATTTCAAAGTCGTACACTTCGGTCTCTTTGAATATGTCGGGATCCGCTTTAAAGGCGATGGTCGTGCCGGTTTTGTCGGTCGCCCCGAGCGCTTCTAGGTCATGGACGGCGACGCCGCGTTCGTAGCGTTGGCGGTATTCGATGCCGTCGCGATGGATGTTGACTTCAAGCCAGGACGAAAGGGCGTTGACGACACTGGCGCCAACCCCGTGAAGGCCGCCTGAGACCTTGTAGCTTTTGTTATCGAATTTGCCGCCGGCGTGCAGCGTTGTGAGGATTGTTTCCACAGCCGGTCGGTTGGTTTTCGGATGGTTGTCGACAGGAATGCCGCGGCCGTTATCGGTGACTGTGACAATCTCGCCAGGTAAGACATCGACGACGATTTCATTAGCGTATCCGGCGAGCGCTTCGTCAACCGAGTTGTCGACGATTTCCCACACCAAATGATGCAGCCCGCGTGGGCCGGTCGAGCCGATGAACATGCCCGGGCGTTTCTTGACAGCCTCTAATCCTTCAAGAATCTGAATGTTGCTGGAATCGTAATGTCTTTCATCCATGCGTGGTCACTCCTTCGATGGCGCCTTGGCGTATGGTAAACACACGACAGGCGAGGTTTTGATGGTCGGTGATGTGGTCGATGTGTGTGGTTGTGATGAACAGTTGTGTGTTGGTGGGCAAGCTGGAAAGCAGCGTCGCTTGCCGGGTTTTATCGAGTTCACTGAACACGTCATCCAGCAACACGATGGGTGGTTTGCCTTTGGTTGCCTCGATGTGGTTAGCCACAGCCAACTTAAGGGCTAAAGCCACGGTGCGTATTTGCCCCTGGGACGCCTGTTGTTTAAAGCTTCTCTCGCCCCGTTCAAACACGATGTCGTCGCGGTGCGGTCCGAGTTGCGTGCTTTGCGTCACCAAATCCAGCTTGGTTTTCTTGCGGTAACGCGCGAGCAACGATCCCTCTGTGGATGGTTCGTACACCAGCTTGACGGGCTCATCGCTCGGAGCTAGGGTCGCTAGGGTTGCGCGCACCCGGTCATTTAAGGTGTCGAGATAAGCCGCGCGTGCGGCGACGATCTTCTCACCGTAATGCGCCAGTTGCTCGGTGATGACATCGAGCACACGACGATCGAACTTATCGCTTCGTGCAAGGCCTTTGAGCACATCGTTTCGCTCTCTGAGCAACCGTCGGTAATGTCCGAGGTTCATCAAATACGCCTTGGATAGTTGGCCGATTTCAACGTCGAGAAAGCGTCGTCGTTCGCGTGGCCCACCTTTAATCAAGTCGAGGTCTTCGGGGGCGAACATCACCACGTTGAGATTGCCGACGTAGTCGCTCAGACGAGGCATGTCAATTTTGTTGTATTTTGCCTTCTTACCGTTTTTCGTCAAGGTGAGGCTCAAGGTCAAGGGGCGCTTGTCAAACGCGCAACGGGCTTCAATGTGCGCGAACTGAGCGCCTTCTTGGATGATGTCTTGGTCTTTTGCCGGTTTATGTGATTTTGCAAGCGCCAGCATGTGCACCGCTTCAAGCACCGTGGTTTTTCCTTGGGCGTTGTCACCGACGAAAATGTTTAGGTCGGGGTGCGCCTCAAGTGCTAGCGCGTCATAGATGCGGACGTGCTTCAGCGTCAACCGTTCAATCATGGTCTTCGACGATGCAATACGTTCCCACGTCGTCGATGTCGATGGTCATGCCGGGATAGAGTTTGCGCCCTCGGCGGTTGTCGGCCTCGCCATCCACGGTAATTTGGTGGGTTTCCAACATGGCTTTGACTTCCCCACCCGAATGCGCCAGATCGACGTATTTCAACAACTGGCCAAGCGTGATATAGTCGGTATGGATTGGGACGTCTCGCATGGAAGCACCTGCTTTCTTATATATATACACTATGGTATTATTATATAATAAAAGTATGTGACAAACAAGCGAAAGCGCGAAAAAAAAGGGCCTTTTGTAGGCCCTTTTCATGCGATTAATCGGTTTTAACAGGAAGGATAAGTTGGATCATGTCGGGGTCGTACTCGCCGGTGATGACAAAGGGGCGAATTTCCCCGGTGAAACTGACGGTGACTTCGCTCGACGCGAAGACCTTAAGCGCCTCGGAGATGTATTTCGAGCTGAAGGCGATTTTTATCGGAGATCCTACCACTTCATCGACGGGGTACACTTCTTCAAGCACCCGGCCGATTTCCGGAGAATTCGAGCTGATTTCCACGGTGTCATCTTGACGCAGGGTTAGTTTGACAATGGCGTTGTGGCCATCTTTACTGGAAAGCAGGCTGGCGCGTTCGATGGCCGTCAGGAGCGATTCTTTGTTGAATTTAATCTTGACGGGGAACTCCTGCGGAATCAACTTATTGGTTTCCGGGTAATTGCCTTCGAGCAAGCGAGATAAGAAGAGGACGTTGTTGTATTTAAAGAGCACACGCGATTGGTCGAAATGAATTTCCACGTTGTCTTGGTTGTTTTCGAGAATTTTCATCAACTCTTCTAAGCTTTTCCCCGGAATGATGACATGCATCGGGTCGTATTCCTCTTCGAGTTCGATTGTTTTTTGTGCTAGGCGATACGAATCAGTGGCGACACTGGTGAGTTTGTTGCCGTCGATTTTGAAATTCACGCCGGTGAGGATTGGGCGGTTTTCAATCGTCGAGGTGGCAAACGCGCTTTGTCGGATGATGGTTTTTAGGGTGCGGACATTGATCTTGACGAAATCCTCTTTTTCCTTGAAGACAAGGTTGGGGTAATCGTCGAGTTCGAGCATGTTCAAGGTGATGTCGGAGTGGTCCGCTTCGATGCGCAACAAATTATCGTCGATGTGCGACATGTTGACGGTTTGCCCATCCAATTTGCGGACAATTTCGATGAAGTATTTGCCGGGAATGAGCACCGACCCTTCTTCCTCAACCTTCAAACTCGCATCGTCGAGGGTGATGTTAATCGAGATGTCAGAGTTGCTCGTCGTCATCACCAAATGATCTTTTTTCACCTCGAGTTTAATGCCTTGAAGTGCCGGGTTCGGTGTTTTGTTCGACAGTGCCTTTTGGGCGACAATCAAGTGATACAGCAATTTATCTTTATTCATTTCGAAACGCATGCAATCACCTCTACATTCATTAATCTTTTTAAAGCTTATTATTATAGGACGAGTGTTGAAATGTGGAAAGGTTCACCCTATCTACTTAATTATAGCATATTCAAGCGAATAACACGCCCGATATGTCAATTTTCTCCACATTTTATCGTCAGTTTCTCCACATCGATTTTCACATTGTTGTCATGCGACATTTCCGTGGTAATTTTTTCGACGGAGTGCATGACCGTGGAGTGGTCGCGGTTGCTGAAGTACGTGCCGATTTTCTTGTAAGGAAGGTCGTAAAGCGTTTTGATCAAGTACATCGCTACCTGCCTTGGGTACAAGAAGTTGCGGGTGCGCTTTTTGCTGACGAGATCGCTCGTGGTGATGTTGTAATAATCGCTAACAAGGCTTAAGACGTTATTGACCTTGCCTTTCATGAAGTCTCTATGGCTTTTTTTGGGCTTCACAAGGCTTTCTAAGGCGTGTTCAGCGTTTCGCACGGTGAACTCGTAATCGAAGGCAGTGCAGTAAAAGAGCACGCGTTTTAAGGCACCCTCGAGTTCGCGGACGTTGTTGTCAAACACGCTGGCGATGTATTCGATGACTTTGTGGGGAATCAGGTTTTTATCGCTGGTTTCCGCCATCATTTTTTTCTCAAGAATCTTGATGCGATGATCGAGATCGGGCCGGTTGATGTCGACGCTGACGCCCCAAAGGAAGCGGCTTGTAAGCCGGTTCATGATGTCTTTTAGGTCGCTGGCGCTGCGATCAGAGGTGATGACGATTTGTTTTTGTTGGTTGAACAACAGCTCGAACAGTTTAAAAAACTCTTGTTGCGATTTTTCTTTTTTCGCGAGGAATTGAATGTCATCGACAAGCAAGACATCAATCTCGCGAAAGCGGGCGTGGAACTCGTCAAACTTCTTCTTGCTGGCGAGGCGGACGTATTCTTCGACGAAGTGATCGGCTTTAATGTAAAGGACGCGTTTGTTGATGTCGCTTTCAAGAATGTAGTTGCCAACCGCCTGCATCAAGTGCGTTTTACCAAGGCCGACATCACCGAAAATGTAAAGCGGGTTGGCGACAACGCCCGGTTGGTCGGCGACTTTGATGGCCGAGGTGTAGGCGAGACGGTTGGAGTTTCCGACGACAAAACTGTCGAAGGTATAGCTAATGTTGAGGTTGGTGTTGAACGCGTTTTTACCGAAATCGGCCTCGGGTTTAGACGGGACGTAGCGCTTGGTATCGCCCAACTCACGTTCGGCTTGATCACGGGTCACAAGACGGTATTGGCACGGCTCATCGACGTACTTCTCAAGGAGGCGGTTCATCTTATTCAAATAAAGCATTTCAACGCGCTTTTTAACAAAGTCGTTGTCGACGATCAAATAAATGTAGTTATTTTTCACCTTAAAAATCGAGTCGATGGACTCAAGGGTTTCTTTGTATGATTCTTCTTCGAAGGCAAGCGAAAGCTCACTCTTAATTTCTTGCCAGACCTCAAGATGCTGCTGCATGAAACCACCCCGTTTTTCATTGTTAGTGTAGCATAGAAAAAAGCGAAAACAAACAAATACTTGTCGACACAAAATGTGGAAAACTTTGGCTAATCACAATGTGTTTTGGGGAAAACCTAAGCGCTAAACAACGCCATGGCGGTCAATTCTCCTGTTTCGACATTTCCCCAGCACCCGCGTCTCGACATTTCCCCTTTTCCACAGTGCACAATGTCGACATCACAAAGCGACGCCATCAAGGAATGTGGAAAAGTACTTTAGAATTATTACAATGTGCGAAAATTGACCGCCGTGGTTGACAGTTCAGCCTTTATTATATATAATTGTTAAGCATGGTTCTTAGACCTGAACGATGGAGGTGTCCCACGTGAAACGAACCTTTCAACCGAACACACGTAAAAAAGCGAAAAAACACGGCTTCCGTCAGCGCATGCTGAGCCCTGAAGGGCGGCGTATTCTCGCTCGCCGTCGACAAAAAGGCCGCAAGCGTTTGACCGCGTAATCGCATCATCTTGAATAACCTGTAAACACCTGAATAAGATGATTTCTTTTCAGGTGTTTTATTTTGAACGTGAGGGAGGGTGGCGCGATGAAAAAGCCGTATCGCATCAAGCGGACGACGGAGATCGAATCGGTGTTGAAAACCGGTGCGTCGACACGGAATCGACACGTGCGATTGTTTTGGAAGTCAAACGCTGACAACAAGCATTTTCGCTTCGCCATGGGTGTGTCGAAAAAGCTTGGCAACGCCGTGACGCGAAATAAGCTTAAACGCCGCGTGCGCATGATTGTCGCCGGACAAACCATCCGTCGCCCCGACGATTTTTTCATCGTCCTCAGCCAAGGGGCACAACATCTCACGTTTGATGAACTCAAAGACGCGCTTGAAAGCGCGCTTAAAAAATCCAAACTAATCTAGAGGTGGAACCCATGAAAACAAGGTACAAGATTGGATTGCTCGTGCTCATGCTTGGGGTTGTTTTAACGCTCACGGCATGTGGTGGCGGCGATCAAACGCCGATTTTTGACGAACCGATTGGCACCGACCGAGGCATTGGATGGTTCCAAGCCATTGTCGGCTTTTTCGCCATGATGGTTGGGTGGACGAGTGAACTAGCAGGCGGCCATTTCATCGTCGGCTTGATTGCCATCACGCTATTGATCCGCGTTGCCGGCTGGCCGATTTATGCGAAAACCAACAACCTCACCACCAACATGAGCCTCGCGCAACCGGACATGGATAAACTGAAAGAAAAATACCGCGGCAAAACCGACCAAGCAAGCCAACGGGCGATGCAACAAGAAATGATGCAAGTTTACAAGGAGTACGGCATCAATCCGCTCGGGTGTCTCTTGCCGCTCTTACAAATGCCGATCTTCATCGCCATGTACCAAACGGTCCGTCGCATTCCCATCACCGAGGATTATGCGAACTTAAACTACACGTTTTTGTGGTTTGATTTCCAGGCAGAACCTGCCGGGTTTGCGCTGGAAAGTTGGCCCTTTGTCCTGATGGCGCTTTTGGTGGGTGCGACGATGTTCTTCTATCAACGCTACGCCATGGCCAAACCCGCCATCTTACAAAACAAAAGGTATCGAAGTCCCCAACAACTCCAACAAGAAAAAACGATGAAGTACGTCTCCTATTTCATGGTAATTATGCTCGTGGCGATTGCCTACACCAACCTCGGCATCGCATTCTACTGGCTTATTGGGAACATGCTGCAGTTCCTGCAAACGTACCTGTCCCGTAAAAAAATGATTGAGCGCGTCAAAGCGCGCAAGAATCTCACATAGGATGTGATGACAATGAAAACCTTGACCATCGAAGCTAAAAGCGCTGAAGAGGCAAAGCGTGAAATCGCCAAAACGCTACGCATTGCACCAGACTACATGCGCTTTGAGGTGGAAACCAAAAAAGGCTTGCTGGGCATTAAAAAGACCTATGAAGTGACCGGCTACGTCGACGCTGACCCGGTTGACATCGGCCGAACCACCTTGGAAACCTTCTTTAAGAACCTCGATATCGAGGCGGAAGTATCGGTCAACGTCAACGACAACAACGACATCGAATACCGGATTGATACCGATGAGAACCCGGTGATGATCGGTAAAGCGGGAAAAACGCTCGAAGCGATTCAATACTATATCCGCAACCTCGTCAACGTGTTTACCGAAGGGCATCAGATGGTGCTTGTCGACATCGGCGGATACAAAGCGAACCGGAAGAAACAACTCGAGATTCTCGCCACCAAAACGGCCAAGGAGGTCGCCCGCACGAAAGTGCCTGTGAAGCTTGACCCGATGAACGCTTACGAGCGCCGCATCATTCACACGAAACTTTCGGAATGGCGTGATGTTGTGACGCTATCGGAAGGCGAAAAACCCAACCGCTACTTGGTCATCAAACCGAAAAGCAGCTGACATGAAACTCATCGTCGGGCTCGGGAACCCCGGGCGTAAATACCGTGAGACCAAGCACAACGTCGGGTTTATTTGTCTTGACGCCTACGCCACAAAACACGGCCTTACGTTCACCTTCAACAAAAAATTACAAGCGGACGTCGTGAAAACCACCGACGCGCTGCTTATCAAACCCCAAATCTACATGAACCTTTCAGGCATCGCCGTCCGCGCGGCCACCGATTATTACGGCATCGATCGTGAGGATGTGTTAGTCATCTATGACGACATCGACCTGCCGCTGGCGAAACTGAGGCTTCGCTACCAAGGAAGCGACGGAGGACACAAGGGCATGCGATCGGTGTTGAGTTCGCTTTCCGTCGAGGATATCAAGCGCGTCCGCATCGGCATTGGCAAACACCCCGACATCGACACCAAGCATCAGGTGCTGACGCGGTTTCACAAACGCGAAGTACCCCACGTCAAGGAGGCCGTTAGCGCCACCGTTGATCTGATGGAAGCGTTTATTGAGGGGGAGGCGTTTGTCCAATTAATGAACGTCTATAACGCATCACCAAACGAGTAAAAACCCTTTTCGAAGGGTTTTTGCTTTTTGATAAACCCCTGTGGTACAATAGATTAATAAAATCAGGCGAACCCCCCTTCACGGTGGCGGTTCGCCCAAACGCCGTGAGGTGAGGCATGAATTCGCTGATAAAGCACCTGCTAGACACACCCTTTATGACGACGCTGAAAAACGCCTTGGACCAGCGGACAACGGTTGAAATCACCGAGGCATTCGAAGGCCTTGACGCCGCGGTGGTGTTAGCCTTACAGGCGCTGACGAAGCGACCGATCATCGTTGTCCACCATAATGTGTATCACGCCCAGAAACTTGCCGGGGCGCTTTCTCGGCTTGATGAGAGCGTGACCTTTTTCCCGCAAGATGAGTTTGTGACCACCGACATGTTGGCCATGAGTGAGGACTTGAAGTTCGAACGGGCCTACACCATCGACGCCATCATCAACCAACGCACCACCCTCACCGTCACCCATCCTGCCGGATACGTGCGCGCCATCATCCCACAATCACGACACATCGCCGCCAGAAAAACCTATCACCGTGGCGAGGCGGTGGACATGGAAACCTTGATTGAACGGCTTGTGCAATACGGGTATGAAGCGAGCCCGACGGTGGAAAAAAGCGGCGATTTTGCACGTCGCGGAAGCGTGCTCGATCTGTTTCCCGCCGACGCTGAACAACCAATTCGCATCGAGTTTTTCGACACTGACATTGAAAGCATCCGTCGATTCGATGTGAACACCCAACGCTCAACGGCGAGGGTGACGTCCTTCACGCTGCGCCCGAGGACGGAGTTTTTCTATGACCAAGACGAGCTCAACGCCATCGCCAATCGTGTGCAGACCGCCGTTGCGGAAGCCCGCCTGAGCGAAGACGCCCGCCAGCGCGTCGATAACGAACTTGAACAGCTCCAATCATACGAAAACCAAGACGCCTTGTCGCGCTACGCCACGTTCCTGGAGGAACCGCTTGAAACCATCAGCGATTATTACGACGAGCCGCTGGTCGTGTTGGTTAACGAACCGAAGATTCAAAACGCCATCGACCACATCGCCGGTGACCTCGGCGATTGGCTGGTTGCCAGCGATGACTATGCGAAACTCGGGTTTGACTTTTTGCGTGATTTCAACCGCATCTACCGAGCCCAAACGGTAAAAATAACCGGGCTTGAGGGCGCGACACCTCACCAAGACGCCTTGGTGCTACGAGGCACGCACACACCGATGCACGACGGCAACTTCCATCAACTGATGCATGACTTGAAAAAGTACGACGGCCACACGACGGTGCTCGTGGCGCTAAAAGACAAACGCCGTCTGGAAGCTTTTGTTGAACGGGTTGAGGAGGCGCTTCCCATCGTCAGGCTTGGCGAGGATGACGCGTTACGCGCCAAGCGCATCAACATCATGCATTGTGACATGCCGCTGACCTTTGAGTGGTTCGATGCGAATGTGGTCGTGTTAAACGACGAGGCCATCTACGGTGACGTCGAGAAAAGACCGCGTCCCCGTTACCGAAGCGTCTTTAAAGAAAGCAAAAAAGTCACCCATGTCAAACAACTCATCAAAGGCGACCTGTTGGTTCATTACGACCACGGCATTGGCCGGTTCATTGAAATTCGCACCATGACGATCAGCGAACGCACCAACGACTACATCGTCATTCAATACCGCGGCGATGATACCTTGTACATCCCCGTGGAAAACATTCACATGATTCAAAAGTACGTGGCCCACGAAGGCATCCGACCTAAACTTAACCGCCTCGGCAGCGCCGATTGGGCGAAGACGAAAGCCCGCGTCCGCAAAAAAGTTAAAGACATTGCTGATTACTTAATCACCTTGTACGCCGAGCGGGAGCGCATCGAAGGCTTTGCGTTCAGCGCCGACAACGACCTCGTCGATCAGTTTGAGGCCGATTTTCATTTTGAAGAGACCGAGGACCAACGCAAAGCGATTGCCGATGTTAAACGCGACATGGAAGCGCCGCGGCCGATGGACCGACTTATCTGCGGTGATGTCGGTTACGGCAAAACCGAAGTCGCGCTCCGCGCAGCCTTCAAGGCGGCCCTCGACAACAAACAGACCGCCTACCTCGCCCCGACGACGGTGCT
Source organism: Candidatus Izemoplasma sp. (assembly GCA_007132465.1). Taxonomy (GTDB): domain Bacteria; phylum Bacillota_I; class Bacilli_A; order Izemoplasmatales; family Izemoplasmataceae; genus SLQR01. The sequence goes on along the minus strand of SLOP01000026.1, from coordinate 18,103 downwards.
CTCACGACAACACTATCACACGTTTCGAAACCGCTTGGAAAAACACGGCATCACCACGGCCTTGTTAAACCGCTTTGTCACCCCTGCTGAACAAAAACAGGTGTTAACGCACCTCAAGGAAGGCAAAATCGATGTGGTGTTAGGCACCCATCGTTTGCTCTCAAAAGACATCGTGTTCAAGGACCTTGGATTATTGATTATCGACGAAGAACAGCGTTTCGGGGTTGAACACAAAGAGAAGATTAAAGCGTTTCGAAAACAAGTCGACGTTTTGAGTTTGAGCGCCACCCCAATCCCACGAACCTTGCAGATGGCGATCACCGGTGTCAAACAGATGAGTTTGCTTGAAACGCCACCAAAAAACCGCCATCCTGTGCAAACGTATGTCATGCGCCGTAACGAAAACGTCATCAAAGACGCCATCGAACGTGAACTCGCTCGCGGGGGGCAAGTGTTTTACCTCTACAACCGCGTTGAGACCATCCACACCATCCGACGCCACCTCGAACGACTGATTCCCGATGCACGCATTGTCTATGCCCACGGGAAAATGAGCCGAATGAAACTCGAAAGCGTCATGGAAGACTTCCTCGACCAGCGCTTTGACGTGCTTGTGTCCACCACCATCATCGAAACCGGCATCGACATTCCCAACGCCAACACCTTGGTGGTTCACGACGCCGACAAACTCGGCTTGTCGCAACTCTATCAGATTCGCGGCCGTGTCGGCCGCAGCGATCGCATCGCCTACAGCTATCTCATGTACGAACAAAACAAACGTCTATCCGAGGAAGCCGCCAAGCGGTTAGAAGTTATTAAGGAGTTCACCGAACTCGGATCTGGCTACAAGATTGCGATGCGTGATTTGGCGATTCGCGGCGCCGGTGATTTGCTTGGGACAGAACAATCAGGCTTTATCGACAGCGTCGGCATCGACCTGTTCATGGAGATGCTTAAAGAAGAGATTGAGCACCGGAAAACCGGAGAGGTCGACGATCGCTCGGCCCGAGAGAAGGCCAAACAATCAATCAAGGTCGACGTCGATAAAACCATCGACCCCGCCTACATCCCCGACGACGATTTGCGGTTAGCGTTGCATCGCCGCATTGTCGATTTGGACTCCAGCACCACCCTCATCTTACTCAAAGAGGAACTAGAAGACCGCTTTGGACCCTGTCCGTCCGGCCTTTTCCTCTACATGGTCGAAAAGCTGTATGAAAACCTGGCGATTAATAAAGGCGTTGAACGCGTCTTTGACAAAGCGAACACGTTCGAGTGGGTTTTGACGCCTCAAGCCTCATCGCGCATCAACGGCGAAAGGCTGTTTTCGCAAATCAACGCCATCAGCCCCCACATCGGGTTACAGTATAAGCGCGACCGCCTTCGGGTCATCTTTGAGAAGCATAAACTTGACCGACATGTGCTTGAAGCATCGGTCGAGGTGCTTGAAGCCATTTAGCGCGACGTTGTCGCGCTTTTTTCACGCCCGGTTCGCGTTGACACCGCCCCATGTCTCTGATACACTTGAGGTGGCAAAACGGCTGAATCACCGCAAGAAGCCAGGGAACATGTGACACGGCATTGCTGATGTGCAGCCAACTCAGGGGGCTAAATAAGACCTTGAGTCAAGGAGGACGCGCCATGAAAACCATCACGATTATCGGCACCCAATGGGGCGATGAAGGCAAAGGAAAATTGACCGATATTTTGGCGGAGGAAGCGGACCTTGTGGTTCGCTATCAAGGTGGCAACAACGCCGGCCATACCATCGTCTTCAAAGGGCAAAAACACGCGTTGCATCTCGTGCCAGCGGGGGTTTTCCGACCGCAGACACAGTGCGTGCTTGCCTCCGGCATGGTCATCGATCCGGTGGCCCTCGCCGATGAACTGAAACAGCTTGAGGCCGCCGGAGTGGACACCAGCAGCGTCGTGGTGTCAGACCGGGCACACGTCATACTATCAACACATCGAACGCTCGATGTGGCGATGGAGGCAGCACGGGAAGATCGGGTTGGCACCACGGGCAAAGGCATCGGACCGGCGTACGCCGATAAAGCCGCGAGACACGGACTGCGCATGGTTGATTTTGTCGATGAAACACGGTTTAAGCAAACCCTTGAGGCATACCTGAACGTCGCTAATCGGATGGTGAAGGCCTATGGGGCGACGCCGTGTTCTGCCGAGCGCATCCTGCGTGACACGGCGGAAGCCCGACGGCTTATCGCGCCGCGACTGAAAGACACGTCGGTATACATCAACCGCGCGCTTGACGCCGGGAAGAAAGTGTTGTTTGAAGGAGCGCAAGGCACGATGCTTTGTTTGGACCATGGCACCTACCCCTACGTGACCTCAAGTTCGCCGACCGCCGCGGGGGTTCCGCTTGGCGCAGGGGTTCCACCGCAGGCCATCAAGACGGTGCTTGGGATCACCAAAGCCTACACCACCCGCGTAGGCGAAGGGCACTTGCCCACCGAAATCGACGGGGACATCGCGCATGCAATTCGAGAACGCGGACGCGAGTATGGCACCACCACTGGCCGCCCGCGACGCATAGGGTGGCTCGATGCGGTGGTGTTGAAACACGCCAAGCGCATCAGCGGAATCACCCACCTTGCGGTGATGCTGTTGGATGTGTTGCGCGGGGTGCATCCGCTGAGCATTTGTGTCGGGTACCGCTTGGATGGCGACATCATCGATTGGATTCCGGCCTCGGTTGACGATGTGGCTCGCTGTGAACCGGTGATGATCACCATGAACGGATTCGACGACCCGCTTGACGACGTCAAAACCTTTGATGATTTACCGAAGAACGCCCAAGCTTACGTGAAGAAAATCGCTGAGCTGACCAGCACAACCATTGCGTTTGTGTCGGTTGGTCCAGATCGCGATCAAACCATACGACTTGTGGATAATCTGTGGGAGGGATAACCGTGGACAACAAACAACTCGAAGCGCGCTTCTTGTTTTGGGTAGATGCCTTGAGGTTAACCGGGCACTGGGATGTGCAGCTGCGTTTTGTCGAGGATGAGACCTTCACCAAAACAGGGGATTTTAAGGTGGACCCCGACGATAAAAAAGCGGTGTTGTTGCTCAACGCAACCAACCCCACACACGAAAACCTTGAAGAAGTCATCGTCCATGAACTGATGCATCTAAAACTCTACCCGCTCGACCAAGTCACAGAAAACTTGATTAACGCACACTACACGAAAGGAAGCAGCGCCCACCGATTTGCCTATGGGCAGTTTATGTTGACGCTCGAACAAACCGTCGCAGAACTGACAAAATGCTATCTTTTGGCTTTTGGAGAAAACAAGGCCTTATCTTACGGACGCGTCAATAAACACAAAGGATTTAACGCGCTTTACGACGGCTTGAAACCATACGGCGACGATTCTGACCATTAACCACAAGAGGATTGGGACTATCACAAACGACCAAAACCATTTTGATGCCATCATCTTCACCTACAGCATTCACCATCTCACGTTGGAGGCATAAATGGCATTGATTCGCACCATGACCAAACGCCTAAGCGCACACGGCCTTATCCTGATTGGGGATGTCATGACACAAACCCATCAGGACATGAGAACCTTGGCGGATCGTTACGAGGCAATGTGGGATGAAAAAGAACACTACCCGGTGGTTGAGCACTTCCACAACGCGCTGGCCGCCACGCATCGATGTGCGTTTAAACGCGTCAGCCATTGTTCGGGCATAATGCACATTACGCCGATGCGTTAATAACGCATTCAACCGACAAAAAAAGAACGCTTGATTTAAGCGTTCTTTTTGAGTGTGTCGTCCAACGCGCGCAAGGCATCCATCAAGCGGGAGAACTTCTCGGGTTTAAGCGATTGCGCCCCGTCGCTAAATGCCCGCACCGGGTTAGGATGAACTTCAATCATCAACCCATCGGCCCCAACGGCGAGCGCCGCTTTGGCTAGGCCGTCGACGTAAGCGTATTTTCCGGCGGCATGTGAAGGGTCGACAATGACGGGAAGATGACTTAACTCACGAATGGCGAGCACGCTGGAAAGGTCGAGCGTGGCCCGCGTGTGGGGTTCAAAGGTGCGAATGCCACGTTCGCACAACATGATTTGGTCGTTGCCGTGGTTCATCACGTATTCGGCGCTCATCAACCATTCTTCGACGGTGTTGCCAAAGCCGCGTTTGAGCAAGATTGGTTTCGCTGAGTTTCCAAGCGCTTTTAAGAGGTCAAAATTTTGCATGTTGCGCGCCCCGACCTGGATGACGTCCACGTGCTTGTCAAACAGGGCAAGGTCTGCTTTGTCGACGATTTCGCTGACGCTAATCAGGCCGTGAGCCTTCGCGGCTTCGGAAAGCCAACGTAACCCCTTCTCGCCAAGGCCCTGAAAAGCGTAAGGGCTGGTGCGGGGTTTATAGGCTCCTCCACGAAGCGCGTGCGCACCAGCCTCTTTGACAAGGCGCGCGCTCTTGTGAATTTGGCTTTCGCTTTCAACGCTACAAGGGCCCCCAATCACAAACAAATCACGCCCCACCGTGATGGAACCTAAGCGAATGGTTGTCTTGGTTTTTGTCCGGTCTTTATGGGTTCTAACAAATGGGTCTTGGAGGCTAAAGACGCGATCGACGCAGTCGTACGCATAGAGTTTTTTCTCGTCAAAGGTCGTCGTGTCACCGAGGACATGCATGACGGTGTGGGCGTCGCCTTGAACGGTTTCAAAGGAGAACCCTTGATCTAAGAGGTCTTGACTGAGGGTATCTACCTCGGCGAGTGAGGCATGGTTCTTAAGTTTAATAATCATCGCTTCACATCCTTCATCAGCAGACGCATTGCATCCACGTAACCGGCAAACCCTTTGCCTTTGATGGTCGCCACACAGACGCTTTTGAGCACGTCGGTTTTCCGAAATGGCTCTGATCGATCGCACGGGTCGGTGAGGTGCACGTTCACCACAGGAAGCGCTACCGCTTTGACGCCATCGCGAATGGCGTAACTGTAATGGCTGTAGGCAGCGGCGTTTAACACGACACCATCAAAGCCTTCAGCGGCGGCGTGATGAAGCAAGTCAAGGACCGCGCCTTCATAGTTGGTCTGTCGCACAACCAACGCCACGTCGAGTTTTCTCGCCTCGGTGTGTAAATACGTTTCCAGTTCGGCGTAGGTTGCGGTGCCATACACGTCGACTTCACGCGTCCCAAGCACGTTCAAGTTTGGTCCATTGATAATCAATATACGCATGAAACTTCACCTCGATGGTTGCAAGCGCGCGCTCGGCGTCTTGCGTGGATTTGTCGTATGTGATGTCGGCGTGGAATAGATACCGATTATGGCGAGCGCGTTTAAGCGCCAGCAAATCCGCTTTGGTTTTGACGTGAGGGCGACTGTGAAAGCGGATGGTGTCCATAAGCGTTTCATCTAGGTTGATGTAGACGACGCAGGCGTGTTGTTTCAAGGCGCGCATCGCGTCGTCGTTTTCAACGAGGCCGCCGCCTGTCGCAATGACCGCGTGGCGGGCGATGGCGGTTTTGTTGGCCGCGGTGTGTTCAATGGCTCGGAAGGCATCTAGGCCGTGCGTTTCGATGAAGGATTCGACGGACGATCCGACGCTTTTTTCTACCTGTCTGTCGACATCGATGAAGGCCATCTTGAACCGGTCTCCAAGCATTCTCCCAAGGTGAGATTTGCCGGAAAACGGTAAGCCAATGAGCACGAGGTTAATGGTGCTTTTGAGCACGGATTTAAACACGGTCTCAATCACCGAAGCATCATAGGTGGTCTTAAAGAAACGCTGGTTGCTTTCAATGGCTTGGGCGACGAGCATGAAAAGGCCACCGATGGTTGGGATGCCAGCGTCTTCGGCGCGTTGCATAAGTCGTGTCTTTATCGGATTATACACGACATCGACGAGCAGACACACATTCGTAAACGGCGTGAAATCATCAATTAACGTGTCGCCCTGGTTCGGATAGGTGCCCACAGGCGTGGTGTGGATGAGCACGGCATGGGTGTCGATAAGGGCATCTAGTGGGCGCTCATGAGGCGCGGGGTTTCGTGCATAGACGGTTATGTTGTGGTAACCTTCACACGTTAGCGCATAATGTATGGATAACGCCGTGGCGCCATTTCCCAGTATTCCAACCGATGTGTCTTTGGAGGGAGGGAAGGCTTTTTGAATCAACGAGCGAAAGGCATCGACGTCGGTGTTATACGCGTGCCATAGACCGTTCTCATTGACGATGGTGTTTAAGACGCCGGTGGCTTTGACATTGTCGTCACGAATCGCACAGGCGTCGACGAGGCTTCGTTTGTAGGGGTAGGTCACATTCACCCCGGTGAAACGAAGGGTGCTGAGGGTTCGCGCGGGATCGGCGGTTTCAATCAACCGATAATCCATGGGACGCACGGTTTCGTGAATCGGTTTTGAGAGGCTGTGTTTAAGCATCTTACCAATCAAGCCGTACACAATCAACCGTCCTTTTGAAGCGCTTTACTGGCAGCGAATATCGCTTGATACACATCGCGAATGTGCGTCGCGTTCGCATGGCGATCGCATCGCTTGAGAACGCGAGCCTCTCTAGCGGTATCTGTCACCGCTGTGTTGGACGCGCGTTTGGCCTCACCGATGTCTGTGACTGCGTTGAAGCGTTGTTCCAACAAGGCCATGATTTGCGTGTCGAGCGCGTCGATGGTGCAACGCAAGGTTTGCAGGGTTTTCATAGGGATTCCTCATTTCTTTCAAGCAGTTCTAAGAGCGCGATGTACACCATGGCGTTGACGACGTGCACGGCACGCGAGACCACGCAGGTGTCATGGCGCCCGGTTAATGCTAAGGTGGTGGGGTGATGGTCTTGGGTGATGGTCTGTTGGGGTTTACCGATTGAGGGGGTCGGTTTGAAGGCGGTACGAAAACGCACGGGTTGACCACTTGATAAGCCACCGAGCACACCACCCATGGCGTTTTTCGTGAAACGAACGCCGTGGTGATCATGCGTCATCGGGTCGTTGGCTTGAGAACCACGTAGGCGGGTTAAGTTAAACCCGTCGCCAAACGTCAAGCCCTTAACGGCAGGAATAGAGAAGATCAACTGTGCAAGAAGGCCATCAAGCCCGTGAAAAAACGGGGAGCCAACGCCGACAGGCAGCCCACTAATCCAGGTTTCGACCACCCCGCCCACGCTGTCATGATCGGCTTTGGCCGCGTCGATGACGGCGGTAAAGCGCTGGGCATCGCCAGAGTTAATCACCGGGAAATCGCTATGGTAGAGGCTGTTTAAGGTTTCTTTGTCAGGCGGATGAGCCAGCGATTCACCGTCGGTTTGATGGATGGAGACGATGTGCGACCCAACGACGATGGAGGGGTCATTGAGGGCTTGACGCGCAATCTCTCCGAGCGCCACAAGCGGTGCCGTCAAACGACCCGAATGGTGGCCTCCGCCGCGAGGGTCGTTAGCGCCGCCGTGCTTTATGTGCGCCGGATAATCGGCGTGGCCAGGTCGAAAAGGAAGCGCGTCATAATCCTCGCTTTTGAGGTCGTGGTTTTCAACCATGACACTGAGCGGCGCTCCGGTGGTTGTGCCTTGATGAAACCCGCTTAGCACAACCGGCGCATCGACCTCGCGTCGCGAGGTGGCATTGGTGGTTTTAGGCATGCGCCGTTTCATGGCTTGACGCACGGCGTCCCAATCAATGGGGATGCCGGCGGGGAGATGATGGATGGTGAAGCCTACGGCGCGTTGATGGCTTTCGCCAAAAAGGCTGATGGGGTAGCGACGTCCGAACGTGCTCATGCGTGTCACCCTTTCATAAAAACGTCATGATGGTGTCAAAAGGCACCGTTTCAACCCGTGAGGTGCCAATCTCGTCGACGATGGCGAGCGTAAGGGTTGTTTGGCGGCGTTTTTTATCGGAACGAATCAAGCGATACAGCGTGTCTTTGTCGTAGGGGATGTCCACGAGGAGCCCGTGGTGAGCTAACAGCGCACTTAACTGCTTTTCAAAGGGTTTCCCTCTCGCCATCTGGCGCATGCCGAAGGCCACGCACTCACCGTGGGTGTAGACACTAGGGTGCAGCGCCTCTAACGCGTGACCGATGGTGTGGCCGTAGTTAAGCACATGGCGTTCGTGAACATCGCGGTAGTCGCGTTCAACAACGCGCCGTTTGATGTCAATGCTTCGCCGGATGATGTCGGACATATCGAGGGGGTTTTTCAAGGCATTGAACAACGCGCGATCTTTTAAAAGCGCCATTTTGATGATTTCAGCGTATCCGCTACGGCGCTCTCGCAACGGAAGTGAATTGAGCGCGGAGGGGACGATGTGCACCGAACGAGGGGTGTGAAAGGCACCGATCATATTCTTGTGGCCGTTGATGTTCAGGGCAGTTTTCCCACCAATCGAGGCATCGACCATCGCCAGCAAGGTTGTCGGCACGGCGATAAACGGGATGCCGCGCTGGTATGTTGCGGCCACAAAACCGGCTAAATCAAGCAAGGTCCCACCGCCTACAGCTACCATCAAAGAAGCCTTAGATAAGCCATTAACCAGCATTTTATCGATGACATCTTGATACGTTGCTAGGGTCTTTATGGTTTCACCACCGGGCATGGCAAGGGTCACAACAGGATGAATGCGCGTCGACACAGCGTCGATGAAAACCTCAGGAACATGGCTGTCTACCAGGAGAAACACATCGAGGCCGGCGGCGTCCAAGGACGCCAGCGCATCTTCGCCAATGTGAATCGGGTAATCCCCTGAGGGGTTTTTAATCGTGAGGGAAGGCATCGATTATCGTCCTTTCTGTTGCGTAAGGGTAAGGCCCAGCGCGCGACATTGTGTGAAGAAATCAGGGTACGATTTTTCGACCGCGTCCGCACCACGAATCACAATGGGGGCATTAAGCAAAGGGGCACAAAGCGCCAGCATCATCGCCAAGCGATGATCGTCGTTTGCCTCTAGGCACACATCGCCACGAAGCGACGACATGGGATGAATGGTCATTGTCTTTTGACCTTGTTGCACATCTACGCCAAGCGCGCGAAGCGAGGCGGCAATTGCCTCTACTCGGTCTGATTCTTTGATGCGCAACCGGTGAACATCCGATAGCACACAAGGGCCATCGGCATGAAGCGCCACCAAGGCGAGCGCGAACGCGAGGTCCGGATGCGCATCAACGCTCAGTCTAAATGACTGAACACGACCGGGAAATGCCGTTATGAGGCCGTTTTCGTAGGTGATATTGGCCTTGATAGACGCGAGCAAAGCGGGAAAAATCGCATCGGCTTGTAAGGACGTATCTCGTAAGCCTTTAACGCTAAGTGGGCCACCGAGCACCCCGCACGCTAGCCAAAGGGAGGCATGCGAGGCGTCGCCCTCGACATCAACCTTAAACGGGCGTAAATGCTCGCCGGATTGAAGACGGTAGACGCCGCCTTCTTGCACGACGCGAACACCGGCAATGTCAAGAACCGACGCGGTTAACGTAACGTAAGCTGCCGAGGGCAAAGATTCGACATGAATCGTGGCTGTTGATCGAACAATCGCAAACGCCACCAACAACCCGCTCAAGACCTGAGAACTTTCGAGTTGACCAAGGACGAGATTACCAGGAGGCAACGCGGCATCGATAATCACAGACGCACCGTGTTTTTTGACCCCCGAACCAAACAGGTGTTCATAACTCGTGATTGGCCGATTAGCCAATGAGGGACCAAGGGAGATGGTGGCGGCGGTTCTGGTGGCGGCGAGCACCGGAATAAGCAAACGCAACGTCGTTGCCGATGCGTCGATAGACAGCGTCACCGTATCTTTATAGTTACTAATGCCAGTGATCCGATACGCGTCGTGTGTTGTCTCAATCGAAGCCCCCAGCGCCTTTAAAACCTTGAGGGTATCCCGGATATCACCGCAATCATGGCGTGGACCAACCGTCGAGATACCCGGAGCAAACGCAGCACAAAAAAGCGCCCGATGCAGCAGGCTTTTGGATGGTGGGAGGGTGACGTTTCCACGCACCCTTCCCGGCATAATAACAACGTCGTAAGCCACCGGTTTTCTCCTCTCCCTTAGGGATAGTCCCATTATACAATACATGCGCTTTTTTCCCAATCACCACTTTTGAAAGCGTTTGCGGTTTAGGTTGAAAGCGCGCTAAAATTGTGTCATAATAAGTAATTGGATAGTGAAAAAAACGATTGAATGAATGGAGGACATTTCGTGGAAAACATGGATTTAAAGATTGCGCAACAAGCGAAAATGAAAAAAATTGTCGACATCGCCGCCTCGCTCGGTCTGTCGCTAGACGACATCGAACTCTACGGGGATTACAAAGCGAAAATCAACCTTGACGTACAAAAGCGACTCGGCAACAAAAAAGACGGCAAGGTGATTTTGGTCACGGCGATCAACCCAACACCGGCAGGCGAAGGAAAATCAACCACCACCGTCGGCCTTGGTCAAGCGTTCACCAAAGTCGGAAAAGACGCCATCATCGCTCTGCGTGAACCGTCGTTTGGACCGGTCATGGGTGTGAAAGGCGGCGCCGCCGGCGGCGGACACGCACAAGTCGTTCCGATGGAAGACTTGAACCTGCACTTCACCGGCGACATACACGCCATCACCACAGCGAACAATGCAATTAGCGCCATGATCGACAACCATCTTCACCAAGGGAACGACCTGAACATCGACCCGCGTCGCATCAGCTGGAAACGCGCCCTCGACATGAACGACCGGGCGTTAAGACAAGTCGTCGTCGGCCTGGGCGGCATCGGCAACTCGATTCCTCGTGAAGACGGATTTAACATTACCGTCGCCAGCGAAATCATGGCCGTGCTTTGCCTCGCCAACGACCTCAACGATTTAAAAGCGCGTGTCAAACGCATCGTCATCGCCAACACCTACGATCGCAAGCCGGTCACGGTCGGTGACCTTGGGGCTGAAGGGGCCGTCACGTTGATTTTGAAAGACGCCATCAAACCGAACCTTGTGCAAACCCTTGAAAACACCCCGGCGTTGGTGCACGGCGGTCCGTTTGCGAACATCGCCCACGGCTGCAACAGCATTATCGCTACCAACATGGGACGCAAACTTGCCGACTACGTTATTACCGAAGCCGGCTTCGGTGCCGACCTTGGCGCCGAGAAGTTCCTCAACATCAAAACCCGTCAAGCCGGATTCGACCCGAGTGCGGTGGTCATCGTCGCCACTATCCGTGCCCTAAAAATGCACGGTGGCGTAAAGAAAAACGACCTCGGTGAAGAAAACGTCGACGCCCTTAAAAAAGGCATCGAGAACTTGGAAAAACACATTGAAACCGTGCAAAGCTTTAACCTGCCATACATCGTTGCTATCAACCACTTTGTCAACGACACCGACGCCGAAGTCGAAGCCCTTGAAGCTTGGCTCAAAGCCAACAACCACCCCTACTCAGTTTCGCAAGTATGGGAAAAAGGCGGCGAAGGCGCCATGGACCTCGCCAACAAAGTCATCAAAGCCATCGACGACAACACCAAACCCTTTACCCGCACCTACGATGAAAACGATGCGCTTGAAGTGAAAATCGAGAAGATTGCCAAAACGGTTTACGGCGCTGAAGGCGTCAGTTTCACCAAACAAGCCCAAACCCAACTGCGTAAGTTTAAACGCGAAGGGTGGGACAAGCTGCAAGTCTGCATGGCCAAAACACAAATGTCGCTTACAGACGACCCCAAAGTGTATGGACGCCCCCGCGGGTTCACCATCACCATCCGGGAACTGCGCCCATCGATTGGCGCCGGCTTCATCGTTGCCCTATGTGGCGAGATGATGACCATGCCGGGATTGCCTAAAGCGCCTGCGGCGATGCAAATGGACATCGACGAGGACGGAAACGCCAAAGGACTGTTTTAACCTCCGAGGTGCGTATCCTATGATGCGCACCTTTTTGCTTTTTACCCTCGCACAAAGGAGCCAATACCATGGACCTGTTTAAACGCTTTAAAGCAATGCAAAAGCAACAAAAAGCCTATCAGTTTGTCCTCACCGTGGCGGGATGGGATTCCAACACGGAAGCGCCGAAGAAAAGCTTCCCCTACCGCGCTGAGATGCTAAGCATGATCAGCGGGGAACTCTTCAGCTTATCGACGTCCGAGGAATACCAAGACCTCGTCAGCCAACTGCTCGAACAACACGAAGAACTCACCCCGCGCGACCGCTTGGAAGTCATGGAAGCGAAGAAAAACCTCGACAAAATCGTCAACGTCCCTAAAGACGAGTACGTCGAGTACACCAAACTCGTCAACCTGAGCCAACGCGCCTGGGAAGACGCCAAAGCCAACGACGATTATGAGGCCTTTAAACCGTACTTGGAAAAAATCATCGCCGCCAAACGCCGCCACATCGGCTACCGCACCACCCGTCCGGACAAATACAACGTCCTGCTTGATGACTTCGAAGAAGGCATGGACATGGAAAAATACGACGCTTTCTTTGAAACCATCAAAAAAGACTTGGTGCCGTTTGTCAAAGACGTGCTTAAGAAGAAACGCACACAACCCGCCTTCGCCACCGCCACCTACCCACGCGAAGGCCAAAAGCGCTTCGTTGAATACATGATGAAGATATTCGACTACGACTTTGACCGTGGCGTGCTCAAAGAAAGCGTGCACCCTTTCACCTGGAGCACCCACACCCAAGACGTCCGTTTCACCGTGCGCTACTTAGAAGACCAGCTGTTCTCAAGCATCTTCGCCGGCGCCCACGAACTCGGCCACGCCATCTACGACCTCAACTTCGATCCCGAACTTGACGAAACCAACCTCAACCACGGCGCCTCACACGGCATCCATGAATCGCAGTCACGCTTTTATGAAAACATGGTCGCCCGCTCCAAGCCGTTTTGGAAAGCCAACCTGGACAAACTCAAAAAACAGTTCCCCGACCAACTCAAAGACGTTGACGTCGACGCTTTTTACCGCGCCGTCAACGCCGTTGACGAAACCTTTATTCGCGTCGAAGCCGATGAGTTAACCTACCCACTACACATCCTCTTGCGCTACGAAATCGAACGCGACATCTTCGAAGGCGACCTCAACGTCGATGATTTGCCCGACGTTTGGAACGCCAAGATGAAACAATACCTTAACCTGACGCCCAAAAAAGCGAGCGACGGTGTCTTGCAAGACGTTCACTGGAGCGCCGGCATGTTCGGGTACTTCCCGACCTACGCGCTTGGAAGTGCGTACGCCGCACAACTTTATTACACGATGAAAAACGAACTTGACCTCGACACCCTCCTCAAAAACAACGACATCAAAACCATCAACGCCTGGCTCAAAGACAAAATCCATCGCCACGCGGCCACAAAAAAACCGCTTGAATTGCTTGAAATGGTCACGGGCGAAACCTTTAACCCAAGCTACTACGTCCGCTATTTAAAAGAGAAATATTCTGCGTTATACTAAAGGGGAGAGACGATGATCGACCGCTACCACGAGCACAGCGAACAACTGCTCGCCCAACTGCCTAAAGGCATCTTTATCACCGCCAAAGGCGGGGAAAAGATCAACACCATGACAATCGCCTGGGGACACATCGGCGTCATTTGGGGTAAACCGATGTTTATCGCCTACGTGCGGTATTCACGCCACACCTACGACGTCCTTGAACAAGCCACCGACTTCACCATCAACGTCCCCGCGCCCGGTGAACTCAAAGAAGCGCTCAAAATTGCCGGTACGAAGTCGGGACGTGACATCGACAAGTTCAAGGAAGCCAACCTCACGCTTACCCCGGCCACCCACACCAACACCCCACGCATTCAAGAATGTCCGCTCAACTACGAGTGCGTGATTCGCTACCGTCAAACGATGGAACCAGCCCTGATTCCAGGCGACGTGAAAGACCGCTACTACCCCAACCACGACACCCACATCATGTTCTTTGGGGAAATCATCAACGTTCAGGGGTGAAGCATGCACGACATTGGATCGGAAACCTTGCATGGGAAGCGCATCACGTTAAGGCGCTTTCGCGTAGATGATGCGGAGGCGATGTACCAAAACTGGGCCACCGATTCCCGTGTCACCGACACGGTGACCTGGGAACCCCATCGCACCCGTGATGAAACACGCAGCTTGTTGAAAGCGTGGGTCAAAACGTATCACGAGCCATGGACGTATCGCTGGGCCATTGAAACCAAGGAAGGCACCTTGGTCGGCTCCATCGACTTCGTCAGTTTCAGCGTCGAACACCGGCGGGGCGAAGTCGGGTATTGCCTTGCCTATGATTATTGGAACCAAGGCATCACAACCGAAGCCCTCAAGCTGCTTATTGCCTTCATGTTCGAACGCGTTGGCATCAACCGCATCGAAGCGCGCTACCTCGTAAAAAACCCCGCCTCCGGACGGGTCATGGAAAAAGCCGGCATGCAACAAGAAGGGGTGCATCGCCAGCAGGTTTTCATGAAAGGGGCGTACCGCGACATGGGACGTTACGCCATCTTAAAACAAGATTACGAAAATATGATAAACAGATAAAGGAGAGAGTTATGAGCAACGTTATCAGCGGAAAAGAACTGTCAAAAACCATTCGAGCCAAGGTGAAAGAAGACGTCGAAAAACTCCAAGCCACCTACAACAAGGTCCCGCACCTCGTGGTCGTGTTGGTCGGTGAAGATCCGGCGAGTTTATCGTATGTCACCGCCAAAGAACGCGCCTGCAAACGCGCCGGCATGAAAAGCACATTGCTTCGCAAAGACGCATCGATCACCCAAGCGGAACTGCTTACGTTGATTCACGAGTTAAATGACGACCCCGATGTGCATGGCATCCTCGTGCAACTTCCGATTCCCGACCATATCGATGAGAACGTAATCATCGATGCGATCAAACAAGAAAAAGACGTCGACGGGTTCCACCCGCTCAACGTCGCCGCAGTGCATCTTGGCACCCCGGGCATCTTGCCGGCTACGCCGAAGGGCATCATGACGATGCTTAAAAGCACGGGTGTTGAGCTTAAAGGAAAACGCGCCCTCGTCATCGGTCGTTCAAACATCGTCGGTAAACCCGTGGCGATGCTGCTCTTAAAAGAACACGCCACCGTCACCATTGCGCACTCGCGCACCCAAAACATGGGTGACCTCGCCCGCGAAGCGGACATCTTGGTTGCCGCTGTTGGCCGCGCCAACATGGTTACCGGTGACATGATTAAAGAAGGGGCTGTCGTCATCGATGTCGGTGTCAACCGCGTGGACGACAAACTCGTTGGCGACGTCGACTTTGAGGCCGCCAAAGAAAAGGCCGCTTTCATCACCCCAGTACCGGGCGGCGTTGGCCCGATGACCATCGCTTCACTGCTGGAAAACACCGTTGAATGCTTCTTGATGATTGAAGGAAAATAACCGTATAAGAAGGTGAATGCGCATGATTGAACGCTATCGCCTGCCTGAAATGACCGCGCTTTTTACCGATAAAGCGCGGTTTCAGGCGTTTTTGGAAGTCGAAGTGGCCGCCGCCCAGGCGCTTGGTGATTTTGGCGTTATCCCCAAGCATGCAGCCGCCGCCATCGCGCGCGATGCGCGCATCGACATTGCCCGCATCCATGAGCTAGAAAAAGCGACCAAGCACGACGTGGTCGCCTTTACCCGTGCCGTGAGCGAGAACCTTGGCGACCACGCCAAGTGGTTGCACTATGGTCTTACGAGCACCGACGTCGTCGACACGGCATTGGCGATGGTTTTGCGCCAGGCGTCCGACATTATCAAGAAGAAAGCCTCCCGTTACCAGCAAACCCTCAAAACGCTTGCGCTTACCCACCGACAGACACCGTGCGTCGGTCGCACCCATGGCATTCACGCTGAAGTGACGTCGTTTGGGCTCAAGTTCGCACGCTTTTATGACGCCTTTACGCGTCAATTGGCGCGGTTTGACGCGACAGTTAGTGCGATGAGTGTGGGCAAAGTGAGCGGCGCCGTAGGCACCTATGCGCACGCCTCACCGGATGTTGAAAAGCACGTGTGCAACCAACTCGGCCTCACCCCTGCAACCACATCCTCACAAGTCTTGGACCGAGATCGTCACGCGGATCTTCTCCATAGCCTCGCGATGATGGGCACTGAACTCGAACGCGTCGCCTTAGAAATCAGGCATTTGCAACGCACCGAAATTAACGAGGTGAGTGAGCGTTTCGCCACAGGACAAAAAGGCTCCTCAGCAATGCCGCATAAACAAAACCCGATCGCTTCAGAAAACATCACCGGCTGCGCGCGGTTGATGCGTGGTTACGCGTCGATGGCGAGGGAAAACATCGCCCTGTGGCACGAGCGCGATATCAGCCATTCATCGGTTGAGCGCGTGGCGTTGCCGGATGCGTTTATGGTGCTTGACTACATGTTAGATCGCTTTGCGGGCGTGCTTGAAACCCTCGTGGTGCATGAGAAACGGATGCGTGACAACATCGATATCACCCGCGGCGGCATCTTCACCCAGCGCGTGCTGCACGCGATGATTGACGCCGGCATGGACCGCAACAAGGCGTATGACACCGTGCAAAAAACGGCCTTTGACGCACACGAACAAGGCATGCATCTACAAGAAGCGCTGCATCAAAACGACATGGTTTTAGCTGTGTTATCCAAAGAATCAATCGATGCCTGCTTTGATGTGATGTGGTTTCTGCGTCATGTCGATGCCATTTATGACCGTGTCTTTACGGAGGGATGGCGATGAACAAAGCACTTAAAATCATCGTCTGGATCACCTACCCAATTTTTTTGATTATGGTGTCGGCTCAGCTTTTAACATCCAACCCGTACCTGCGCATCTCAGAAGGGTTGTACGCGTCGCACGATGACATTGAGTACGACCACCGGTACGTGGCGCGGCAACTCATTGATTACTTAAATTACCGGCATGACACTTTGGAATTTGGGGCGAATGCCGAAGACGACAGCGTGTTAATGCGCGACATTGAAATTCGGCACATGGTCGATGTTCGCGACCTTTATACGCTGCTTCGAATCGTTGCCGGCATTTCACTCTTGGTTACGGTTTTATCGGTCATCGGTCTTTTTTTCAGAGATAAACACGAACTTTACAAGACGTTCAAAGGCATTGTTTGGGTGCCGCTCATCGCGATGGTTACGCTTGGCGCGTTCATCGCCGTCAATTTTAGTTGGCTCTTTGTGTTCTTCCATGAGATTGCCTTCGATAACGACGATTGGATTTTGCGCGCCGACGATGTCTTGATTCAACTGCTTCCGCTTGAGTTTTGGATGGTGAGTGCGGTGCTTGTGTTGGTGTTCAGCGGGATTTTCATCGTGTTGACAAGGTACGTGGGAACGCGTTGTTTGAAATCATCCTGAATAAGCGCTAAATAATGGATTTATTTGTTGCCTTTGGGTATTATCTTTAGTAAACTAAAAACGGTTAGTATCATATATTATCAGAAATAGGGTCTGATTGTCTCTACCCCGGAACCGTAAATATCGGGACTATGATGCGTCACCGTCATGCGAGAGATTTCTCCCTTTTTGTGGTTTTTATGATACTCACCAACCAAAAAAGAGGAGGATTTTTTAATGCAAGATGCAAGTTTGTTTGCACGTATTACGCAAGCGTTGGACAAACGGTTCCACATTAGCGAGCGTAAATCGACGCTCAAGACAGAGTTACTTGCAGGGGTCACCACGTTCTTGGCGATGGCTTACATTATCCCTGTCAACACGAACATGCTGTCGACGTACGCCGGTGTGCCGGTGGGTGGCGTTTTCTTCGCAACCATCGTCGCCAGTGTCATCGCCGCCATCATCATGGGTATGATCGCCAACTATCCCGTTGCCCTAGCACCAGGCATGGGCATCAACGCCTTCTTCACCTTTAACGTAGTTCTCGGCTATGGGTTAAGCTGGCAAGCGGCTTTGTCTGCGGTGTTGATCTCCGGTGTCTTGTTCTTGTTGTTGACGCTTAGTGGTCTGCGCAAGATGGTCATCGATGCGATCCCATCCAGCTTAAAGTATGCCGTGGGCGCCGGTATTGGTTTCTTCATCACCTTTATCGGGCTCAAGAACGCCGGCATCGTCGTGGCTGACGGTGCGACACTGGTTACGTTAGGAAACCTTGCGCACCCGGCGGTTCT
>SLOP01000004.1 GCA_007132465.1 Candidatus Izemoplasma sp. | reverse complement strand
ATGACGGCGTCTTCGTAGTTGTAGCCGTTCCATGTCATGAACGCCACGGTGACGTTACGGCCAAGGGCGAGTTCGCCTTGGTCCATCGACGGGCCATCGGTGATGATGTCGCTTTTTTTCACGACTTCACCGGGGGTGACAATCGGCACTTCGTTCATGCAGGTGCCTTGGTTTGAGCGTTCGAACTTGCGCAGGTGGTAGGTGTCGCGTTCGCCGTCATCGCGTCGGATGACGATGCGTCGGGCGTCGACGTATTCTACCGTGCCATCGTTATCAGCGATCAAGCACGAGCCCGAATCCTGGGAGGCTTTGTATTCGATGCCGGTGCCGACGTAAGGCGCTTCCGGTCTAAGCAAAGGGATCGCCTGACGTTGCATGTTGGCGCCCATGAGCGCGCGGTTGGCGTCATCGTGCTCAAGGAAAGGGATGCACGCGGTTGAAATCGAAACAATCTGTTTGGGCGAGACGTCAATCAATTCGATGAGCTCGCGGGCAAACATTTTCGTGTCACCCATGTGACGGGCAACGACGTTGTCGTTTAGGATACGCAAGTCGTCGTCGAGTGCGATGTTTGCTTGACCGATGACGTAGTTTTCTTCTTCGTCGGCGGTCAAATAGATCATCTCATCGGTGACTTGCATGATCGGTTCGCCGTCAGCTTGTTCGATGGTGTCTACGCGTAAATACGGGGTTTCCATAAACCCGTATTTGTTGACGCGAACGTAGGATGCGAGGCGGTTGATCAGGCCGATGTTTTGGCCTTCCGGGGTTTCGATGGGGCAAATGCGTCCATAGTGTGAGTAATGGACGTCGCGCACTTCAAACCCGGCGCGATCACGCGTCAGCCCACCGGGGCCAAGAGCCGAGATGCTGCGTTTGTGCGTCAGTTCGTCAAGCGGGTTCGTCTGGCTCATGAACTGAGACAATTGGCTTGAACCGAAAAACTCCTTGAGCGATGACGTGAGTGGCCGGATGTTAATGAGGTTTTGCGGGGTGATGTCGCTTGCCCCTTGGGTGCTCATCCGGTCCTTGACGTTTTTCTCGAGTTTCGATAAGCCGATACGGAATTGGTTTTTAAGCAGTTCGCCAATCAAGCGAAGGCGGCGGTTGCCGAGGTGGTCGATGTCGTCCAGACGCCCGAACCCTTCGAACAAATTGAGATAGTAGGCAATCGAGGCAATGATGTCTGAGGCCACGATGTGTTCGCGTGTCTCGGTTGAATCGTTCCCGATTAAACGGATAACTTTCTCTTCGTCATCGCGGTTTCGGTGACGGATGTCAAGGACTTCGATTGTCGTCAGATCAAAATGCAGTTCGTCGCGAGCCAACGTGTCGGCGATGCTTTTTTCGATTGCTTCATATGCGGCGTTACCGTGGTGTTCAACATATTTTTTCTTCGTCAACCCCTCGCTCTTCAAGTAGCCTTTGACGTAGTCTTTGGCATCGAGGTAACGTTGTGATTTGATGTGTTCCATCTTGGTTTCATCACCGAGGTAATCCAAGTAGGTGTTGGCATCCAAGATGTCTTTTTGCGTTTGGAAATCGTATTCAAGTCCATCGGCGACAACGCCCGGTACTTCGTGGGTGAAGAGGTGGCGGTTGGCGTCGAGGAGTTTGACGTGTTTTTTGGTCAACCGTTCGTGACGCTTGATGATGACTTCTCCGGTCTTGGGATCGACGAGGTCGTGTTCGAGATCTTTGTCACGGATGTGGTTGAGGATGTTGAGTTTTTTGTTGACTTTATAGCGGCCGACTTCGGCGAGTTCGTAGCGTTTCGAGTCAAACAAGCGGCTCGTGAAAAAGCTCATCGCGCCCTCGATGGTGGCAGTTTCACCTTGCCGGAGTTTCGAATACACCTCGAGGATAGCTTCTTTGGGGTCGTTGGTGAGATCTTTTTCCAACGTGCTTTCCACCAAGCCGTTGTGCTTGTAGAGTTCCTTGAGTTGTAGTTTGTCCGAAAGTCCAAGCGCCGAGAGGAGCGTGGTGAGCGGGATTTTCTTTGAGCGGTCGAGTTTGACAAAAAGCGTGTCTTTCGACCCGATTTCGTATTCCAGCCAGGCTCCCCGGTTGGGGATGACTTGGCCGAGGTATTTGCGGCGGAGTGTCTTTTTGTCAACTTCCTCGGAGAAGAATACGCCGGCACTTCGCACGATTTGCGACACAATGACGCGTTCTGAACCGTTGATAACGAAGGAGCCCGTCGGCGTCATGAACGGGAAATCACCCATGAAGATTTTCTGTTCTTTGATTTCACCGGTCGTCTTGTTGACAAGTTTGACGTGCACGCGCAGGGGACGAGCGTGGGTCAAGTCTTTTTCTTTGGCTTGTGCTAAGGTGTGCTTCGGCGGGCCGAACTCAAAGTCTTCGAAGTACAATTCGAGTTCTTGGGTAAAGTTTTCAATGGGGGATATGTCTCTGAAGAGTTCGTCAAGGCCTGATTTGACGAACCAGTCGAACGAGTCGGTTTGCACTTGAATCAGGTCGGGAAGATCAACGTTCGATTTGACACGCGAATAGTTCCGACGTTCGCGCTTCTTGCCGTATTTGATGAGTTTATAGTTCACTAAATATTCACCCCGTTTTTTGTTGTGAAACACGAGCACAACGCAAAAAAGCGCATTGTATCGCATTTTAGTATTTTAACACACGGCCGTCAAGGTGTCAACGAATTTCACAGCGGATGATGCGAAACCCTTTGTGTTTCGCAACAACTTCCACCTTGTAAAGCGTGCGCAGATACGCGATGGCGCTTAATGCACCGTGCTTCTTGTGCATCACGAGCCAAAGCGAGCCGTTAGGCTTTAAATGCGCTTTTGCGGCATTGAACATGGTATAAAGGCGGTTTTTGCCGATGCGAATCGGCGGGTTGGTGACAATGTGATCAAACCGTGCATCGATGGCGTCAAACCCGTCGCTTTTGATGACGGTGGTTTCCCCATCGTGGGCCTCGGCGTTTTCACGCGCGAGCGCAAGCGCCCGCTCGTTCACGTCGCTCATGATTACTTGCGCGCCTTTAACGCTGGCAATCACGATGCCGATGACGCCGTACCCACACCCGAGGTCAAGCACCGTCTCATCGGCGTTGATCATGAGATGATCAAGCAGGGCCGAGGTGGCAGTGTCGACATGGTCTTTGGAAAACACGCCGTGGTCTGTCGTGAAGCGAAACGCGTGGGTTCCGTGAGTATACATCACGGTTTGGCGACGGCTTTTGACGTCGCGTTGGTCTTCGGAATAGTAATGGCTCATGCGTTCACCCTAACCTCCTCTTACCATAGGCAAAAACCCGAGTTTACACTCAGGTTTTTAACGTTGCGGTGTGGTGGTTATTTAAGTTCAACCGTGGCGCCTTGTTCTTCAAGCTTGGCTTTAAGTTCTTCGGCGTCTTCTTTGCTGAGTTGTTCTTTGACGGTCGCGGGAATGTTGTCGACGAGCTCTTTGGCTTCTTTGAGGCCTAGTCCGGTGACTTCGCGTACTGCTTTGAGCACAGCGATTTTTTTGCCGCCAACGTCGGTGATCACGACGTCAAAGTCGGTTTTTTCTTCTTCTTCGGCTGCGGCCGGTCCGGCTACAGCAACGGCGCTTGGGTCAACACCGAATTCTTCTTTCATCATGTCAACGAGGTCTTTGAGTTCAAGCAGCGTTTTTTCTTTCAACGCTTCGATAATGTCTGCATTGGTCATTTTTGCCATGGTTATTTCCTCCTAATTTATGCGTTCTTCTCTAAATTTTCTGCGTGCATGGTAAGTCCGATTGCCACTTCTTTGATGGGTTGTAACAATCCGCCGGCGAACATGGTGAGCAATTCTTCGCGGTTCGGCAGGGTCGCGATAATCTGGATGCGCTCGTTGTCCATGTACTCGCCGTCGACAACGCCGACTTTCAGTTCGAGTTTTTTGTGATCTTTGGCAAAGTCATGGATGACCTTGGCGGCCGAGACGGCGTCTTCATGGCTGAAAGCCACGGCGTTCGGGCCAATCAGGTGTTCGAGCATGTCGTCATAGCCGGCTGCTTTGGCCGCACGACGAATGATGTTGTTCTTGATGACATTGAATTCGCAGCCTTGGTTGAGCAAGTTCACACGCAGTTCGGTCACTTCTTCAACCGTCAGGCCGAGGTAATCGGCGATGACGACTGATTTGGCTTCTTTAAAGCGCTCAGTAAGTGCTTCAACTTGCTGCTGTTTAACTTCAATCGCTTTGCTTGACACGGTTCCACCTCCTACAGTGTGCAAATAAAAACCTCTTCTGTCTGAACGCAAAAGAGGTCTAGAGGATCTAGTTCTTTTGTCTACCCGGGAGATTAAGCCCGAAGGCACCTGGGGTCTCAGACAGGGATTTGTTTGTGTGTGTCGCGTTACTTGAGTATGGCGTCGGGGTTCATTTTGATGCCCGGCGTCATGGTCGTGGCGACGGAAATGTTCTTGACGTACACGCCTTTGGCGGTCGCCGGTTTGATTTTCAACATCGTGTCGTAAAAGAAGCGCAGGTTGTCGATGAGTTGTTGGTTGTCGAACGACACTTTGCCGATAATAACGTGAACGTTTTTCGTCTTGTCAACGCGGTATTCAATCTTACCAGCCTTGATTTCTTCAACGGCTTTTTTGACGTCCATCGTAACGGTGCCGGTTTTCGGGTTTGGCATCAGCCCTTTGGGGCCTAGTGTGCGTCCGAGTTTACCGACTTTCGCCATCATGTCAGGGGTGGCGACGACGGTGTCGAAGTCGGTCCATCCTTTCATGACTTTGTCGACGAGTTCGTCTTCTCCCACGTAATCGGCGCCGGCTTCTTCGGCTTCCTTGGCTTTGTCGCCTTTGGCGAAGACAAGGACGCGTTTCGTTTTCCCGGTGCCGTGGGGCAAGACGATGGCGCCGCGTAAGTTTTGGTCGGCTTTACGCGGGTCGACGTTCAACCGGATGACGCATTCGACGGTGGCGTCGAAGCCTTCAAACGAGACGTCTTTTAGAAGCTCGATGGCTTCGGGGGCCGAATAACGTTTTTCGCGGTCAATCTTTTTTAGCGCTTCAAGGTATTTTTTACCTTTTTTGGCCATGATTATTTCCTCCTAAATGTGGTCTAACGGAATCTCCTCCCACAAATAGCTGTATGCTACAACTAATTGCTCAGTCCTTGACGACGATTCCCATGTTACGGGCGGACCCTTCAATGATCCGCATCGCGGCCTCAACGTCATTGGCGTTGAGATCCGGCATTTTGATGGTTGCGATTTCTTTGACTTGTTCACGGGTGACGGTTCCGACTTTTTCTTTCAGCGGATTGCCTGCGCCTTTTTTAATGCCGGCTGCTTTTAATAGCAAGTCAGCGGCTGGCGGGGTTTTTGTGATGAACGTAAACGAGCGGTCGTTGTAAACCGTGATGACGACGGGAATGATCGATCCCATCTTATCTTTCGTTTTGTCGTTGAATTTTGTGCAAAATTCTTGGATGTTGACGCCAGCTTGTCCGAGCGCCGGTCCGACCGGCGGAGCGGGGTTTGCGCGTCCGGCGGGAATTTGCAATTTGACGACGTTTTTCACTTCTTTTTTAGCCACGATGGACACCTCCTTACAATCGTGATGTGGTCAACGGGCTTCCGCCCTTCCACTCGGAAAAAAACCGTGTGCATACACACACGCTATGATATTATAAGCGAATGCCTCATATGTGTCAAGGAAAAGTCAATAAAAACGGGAGCGCATACGCTCCCGAGTTTAGTTGATTTCGATTTCGTCGAAAGAAAGTTCGGCGGGCGTTGGTCTGCCAAACATCTCGACAAGCACGGTCACTTCTGCTTTCTCTTCGTCGATGCTGTCGACCACGCCAACCTGGTTGGCAAACGGGCCGGCGGTGACGCGGACACGATCGCCTTTCTTGACGTTGATTTTCGGCGCCTGCATGAGGCCGGCGCGTTTTAAGATCGGGTTGATTTCATCGGGCGGTAAGGGGATTGGTTTGGTGCCGCCACCGCTTGATCCCAGGAACCCAGTGACGCCCGGGGTGTTGCGCACGACGAACCACGAATCGTCGGTGACGATCAACTCGATGAACACATAGCCTGGATAGAGCTTGACGGTCTTCTCTTTCAAGGTGCCATCGTTTTTCTTCTCCAGTCGCACTTCTTCAGGAATCACAACCTCAAAAATCAGATCTTCCATCTGCATGGATTGGATGCGTCGTTCAAGGTTAATCTTGACGGAGTTTTCCAACCCCGAATACGTCTGCACGACGTACCAGCGTTTTTCCGGCAACGGTTGGGTGGCTTGCTCAGGCATTGGTGCCTCCGATAAGCCAGGCGAAGAGGGGACGCAACACGAGGTCGTAGAGCACGAACATCACACCGAGGAAGAAAATGAAGCCAAGCACGCGTGATGAATGGTTAACCATTTTATCGCGCGTCGGCCACGATACACGGTTCATTTCTTTGAAACCGGGCACCATGAAGGGCATCAGGGCGTATAACACCGCCGCGGCGCCAAGGGTGATGATGAACGCAGCGAAAATGTTGATGCGCGCGTCGGTGGCGAACAACCACCAATCGGTCCGCGTGATTTCAAGCACACGGCCTTCCATGATATAAACACCTAACAACAGCACGAGCAGACCGACCAACACCAACAACATGCCTTCAAATTGGTATTCGGTCTTGAGGATTTCCATCACTCGGCTGGTTTTTTTCTCTTTTTTCTCCGGGGCCATAAGTATCTCTCCTATTTGCTTTCTTTATGCGTCGTGTGGGTGGCGCATTTTTTGCAGTATTTTTTTCTCACGAGTCGTGTTGTGTCGTCTTTGTGTTTCAAGGCCGTATAATTTCGTGACAGGCACACGTCGCAAATCAAGGTAACTTTCTTTCGCATTTCATCACAACCTTGCAAATATATAATCTACCAAATGGGCGCGCTTTTGTCAAGATTTTCTCCTTGATAGTGCGCCTTGATTTTGGCTTTCGCACGATGCACGGCATTGTATATCGCCTTCGTGTCGAGTCCGGTGAGCCTCGCAATCAGCGTGATGGAGGCGTGCCGCATTTCCCTTAATATATAAACACGATATTCGCATTCTGTCAAAACCTTTTTGACCTCTGCCAGGTGTAACGTGTGGTACGCGGAGGTTTCTTGGATGCGGTGGACATTCTCACGAATCTCGCCTTCATGGATGTATTCGATGTGACGGCGGTGCTTACGCGTTCGGATGACACTCATCAGATGGCGCTTGAAGTTCGTTTCAAAATACCGGGTGAAGGTTTTCTTATAGCGGTGTTGGTCAAACGCCAACGCCGATCGGTAAAGCACCATCAACCCCTCTTGATGCAAGTCGTCAAAATCGTAGGCGAGGTTAAAGCGGTGAATAATTTTGGCGATAAACCGGTGATACTTGGTGGCCATCCAGTCAAACGCGGCCGTGTCACCGGCTTGCACGGCTTCAATTAACTCAAAGTCGTTCAGGCGAGCGCGTGCGGGCATCATAACGCACGGCGTCTCCGGGTGATGTCGTGAAGCGCGACGCCGCATGATACGCTGACGTTCAAACTGTTGACGTGACCGTGCATGGGAATCCGCACCAGGTAATCGCAGTTTGCTTTGACAAGCCGGTGCATGCCCTTCCCTTCGCTGCCGAAGACCACACATAAATCAGTGTCGACGTGAATCGCCTCAAGCGTATCGCCAGCCGCGGCATCGGTACCGACGACCCAGATGTTAGCCTGTTTAAGCGTCTCAATGGCACGATTTAGGTTCGTCACGGTAATGATGTCGACGTGTTCGATGGCGCCCGTCGACACTTTGACGACGGTCGGCGTAATCGACGCGCTGCGGCGCGAAGGAATGATGACGCCGCTTGCCCCAAAGGCGTCGACGCTGCGAATCACGGCGCCGAGGTTGTGAGGATCCTCAACGGAGTCAAGCATCACAAACAGCTTCGACCCCGGTTTTTCCAAGGCTTTCTTCAAGGGGATGGTCTGGTAGTCATCGACGACGGCGGCGATGCCTTGATGGTTGGCACCGAAGCGTTCATCCATGCGGGCTTTGTCCAGTGTGGTGCGGCGCACACGCTTATCAAGCGTACGTAAAAACGGCAGCTCGGCGTTGGTCTGGGTGATGACTTCGTGCACGCGTCGATGGGCTTTGATTGCTTCGTTCACGGCGTTTTTTCCGTGGATAATCATCGTCATCCTATCACCTCGGTCTCATTGTATCATGTGCCTTGCATGAGCGCACGAGAGAAAATCCCGCGTCTTTTACGCCGGATTTTCGTTCATGTACACGGTCACAAGCGTCCGCAACCGCGTGAGGTTGTGGGTTAGGTAGTGATGGCCAAACAATGTTTCAAGGCCACTGGCGCGTTGGTAGGTGGTGCGTGTTGCGGTCCGTGCTTTACGTGTTAGTTTGGCGTTTCGCCCACGTCGCACAAGGTCGCGTTCGCTGTCGGTAAGGTGTGGTTCAAGCATCTCCAACATGATGGCTTGGCCTTTCGCTGAGGTCATCGCCACGGCTTTGTCGTGTAAGGTTTCGGGTGTGGCAAGGCTTTGGCGCACGAGGTGCTCGCGCACAAGAAGCTCAAAGACGGCGTCACCGACGTAAGCCAAGGTCTGGGCGCTGTGTTGCAGGGTCACAGGATGCCTTTTTCTTGCAGCGTCTCGCGCAAGCGGTCGGCTTTGTCGAAATTTTTGTTTTTGCGAGCGTCGGCCCATTCCATGTAGATGTTGCGGGTCGCTTTGGTCATGCGTTTGACGCTCGGGTCGAGGCCGAGAATTTCGAAAAATTGGTCGAACAAACGCACGGCACCAAGCAATTGCTGCAGGGCGTTGCTTTCGCGCGTTTTATGGTTGGTGTATTTACCCAGTTGTTGAAGTTCGGTAATCGCGTTGGCGGTGTTAAAGTCGTCTTCCATGGCGTTCATGAAACGGGTGCGGATGCGGTTGAGCTCGGCGTTAAAGGTTGCGCTTTCGTCGAGCATTTCCGCGAGGTCAAGCTGATAAAAGGCTTGGGTGTAGGTTCGTTTGAGTTTTTGCCATTCGTTGACGTAAACCTCAAGCGCCTCATCGGTGTAGTTTAGGGGGCTGCGGTAGTGCGTTGATAAGGTGAACAGACGAAAGCCCATGTAATCGCCGCCGAGGTCTTTGACGAAAATGTAGTTGTCAGCGCTTTTGGACATTTTCTCGTTGTCGACGGTTAGGTGGCCGTTATGCATCCAATATGTTGCGATGGCGTGGCCATGAATGGCGCGATGTTGGGCGATTTCGTTTTCATGATGAGGGAACATCAAATCGGCGCCGCCCCCGTGGATGTCGATGGGGCCGCCGAAAATGTCGTTGATCATGGCGACGCATTCGGTGTGCCAGCCCGGCCGGCCTTCGCCCCAGGGTGAGGGGAAGGTTTTGCCTTGCGGGGTTTGTTTCCACAAGGTGAAGTCGAGCGGGTTTTCTTTTTTCGGGTTAACCTCGACGCGGGCGCCCGTTTCAAGGTCAGCGATTTTGCGACCGGAGAGCGCCCCGTATTGGTCGATTTTTGCCA
Source organism: Candidatus Izemoplasma sp. (assembly GCA_007132465.1). Classification (GTDB taxonomy): domain Bacteria; phylum Bacillota_I; class Bacilli_A; order Izemoplasmatales; family Izemoplasmataceae; genus SLQR01. The sequence continues at coordinate 15,347 of SLOP01000004.1, read as the reverse complement.
CGCGGAAGTACACATCGCCGTCGACCACATACGCGTACCCTTGCTTCACGAGTTGGTCAATGTAGTCGATGATGGCGCTCATGTATTCGGTGACGCGCGGTGCGAGGTATTTGGTGGTGCTGCCGACGCGTTCGACGTCTTCGTAAAACGCGGCGATGAATTTTTCGGCAATGACCATTTCGTCTTCTTGTTCTTCTAGGGCTTTGGTGATGATTTTGTCGTCGATGTCGGTGAAGTTGGAGACGAAGTTGACGGTGTAGCCGATAAACTCAAAATAACGGCGAACCACGTCGAAAAAGATGACCGGACGGGCGTTGCCGATTTGGATGTAGTTATAAACGGTGGGGCCGCAAACATACATGTTTACGGTGTCTTTGTGTCGCGGCTGAAATGGTTCGAGCCGGTTGGTCAGGGTGTTGTGTATTTTCATGTCGATCACCTTTGTGTGTGGTTTGACACCATCATTGTATCATAGAGTGCTTGCTTACGTCACAAAAAAACAGGCGCGAGGCCTGTTTTGCGTGTCAATTCAGTTAGGCTTTTTCAACGTTTGACGCTTGCGGTCCACGGTCGCCTTCGGTCACTTCAAATTCAACCTCGTCGCCTTCGTTCAACGTTTTAAATCCTTCTTGGTTGATTGCGCTGTAATGGACAAAGATGTCTTGTCCTTCTTCGGTTGTGATGAACCCATAACCTTTTTCTGAATTAAACCACTTAACTGTACCTTTCATGTAAAAGCAGATCTCCTTTTTCTCTTTGATGTTACTGATTATAAACGATATGTTTGGAAAATGCAAATTATTTGTCGGAGGTTTCTCTGATGGTAAGCGTTTGTTCAAGCCTTTCGATGAGCACGTCCCGTCCAAGCAGGTGCATCATCTTCGGCAAATCGGGTCCGTGCATGGTTCCGCTGATGGCGATGCGAATCGGCATAAAAAGCATCTTCCCCTTCATGCCTGTTGCGTTTCCTGCGTCTTTAATCAGCGCTTTATAGGTGTCTGCATCGAGTGTGGTTGATTGTTCAACCAAACGCGTAAACGCACGGATGAGTTCATCAACGCCCGTTTGCGTGATGATTTCCATGGCGTCGGGTTCGATGGCAAAGGGACGGTTGAAAAAATCATCGTAGAGGTTCACAATTTGCTTGCCGTAGCTCAGTCGGTCCTTGAAAACCGCCACGAGGCTCTCCATCCAGTCGTCGTCTTGGCCTTGGCCGATGCCGGCTTCTTCGAGGAAGGGGCGGCAGAGTGCGACGGTGGCTTCAAGTGATAGCGTTTTGATGTAACGGTTGTTGATGAAGGCGAGCTTGCCTGCGTCAAAGGTGGCTGGCGAGGTTGAAAGCCGCCGCTCATCGAAGCGTTCCACCAATTCCTCGGGCGTAAAGATTTCGCGCTCGGCATCGGGGCTAAACCCGAGGAGCGCGATGAAGTTAAACATCGCCTCGGGTAAGTACCCAAGCGCGCGGTATTGTTCGATGAATTGAAGAATCGATTCGTCGCGTTTTGAAAGTTTTTTTCCGTGTGTGTTGACAATCAACGTCATGTGTCCATACGTTGGCGGTGTCCATCCGAAAGCGTCGAAGACCATCAATTGTTTGGGGGTGTTGGTGATGTGATCTTCGCCCCGAAGCACGTGGCTAATTTCCATCAAATGATCATCGATGGCGCAGGCGAAGTTGTAGGTTGGAATGCCGTTTTGCTTAACGATGACCCAATCACCGATGTCGTCACTTGAGAAGCGCACGTCGCCTTTGACGATGTCTTCAAACGGGTAGGTTGACTCGTTTGGAACCTTAAAGCGGATAGCGTAAGGTTTGTCTTGGTCGGGAAGGCCGAGGCATTTGCGTGAGTAATGCAGTTTATCTTCACCGGCTTCACGCATGGCTTCGCGTTCAGCCTCGAGTTCTGCTTTCGTGCAATAACATTTATAGGCGAGGCCTTTTTCCATGAGCGCCTCTGCGTGCTGCCGGTAGATGTCTAGACGCTCAAGTTGACGGTATGGCCCATGCGTTTCGTTTTGACCGATGGTTTCGTCAGGGGTGATGCCGAGCCACGCAAGGTGGTCGAGTTGGCTTTCGATGCCGGTTTCGACGTTGCGCTCGGTGTCGGTGTCTTCAATGCGCACAATAAAGGTTCCGTCTTTGCGTTTGGCGAAAAGATAGTTAAAAAGCGCCGTGCGGGCGTTTCCGATGTGCAGGTGTCCGGTAGGGCTCGGGGCGTAGCGTACGCGTATGTCCATAGGGCATCCTCCTTAGTCTAGACCCATTATAGTATGTTTTTAATGATTTTTGAACGGGTGTATAAAAAAAGCACAAGCAAGTTGTGCTTTTTTGTGTCTTAACGCTTGCTGAATTGTGGGGCGCGACGAGCTTTTTTCAAACCGTATTTCTTCCGTTCGACGGCGCGCGGGTCACGGGTAATGAGCCCAGCGGCTTTCAGTGTCGAGCGGTAATCAGCGTTGACTTCAAGCAGGGCACGGGTAATGCCGTGGCGGATTGCGCCGGCTTGTCCCGTGATGCCTCCACCATACACGTTGACAATGATGTCGAACGCTTCTTGGTTTTCGGTCAACTCAAGCGGTTGAAACACGTCGAGGCGTGTGGCTGCAGAGGGAATGTATTGTTCAAAGGTGCGACCGTTGATGACGAATTTCCCCGTTCCCGGTGTCAAGGTGACACGGGCGATGGAGCTTTTTCTGCGTCCGGTACCGCGGTACATGACTTGTTGTGCCATATGCCTTTCCTCCTAACCTTCGAGCTTAAAAGCCTGAGGCTTTTGAGCTTGATGCGGGTGGTTCTCATCCGCATACACGAAAAGTTTTTTGAACATTTGTCTTCCCAGTTTGCCTTTCGGCAGCATGCCTTTAACCGAATGTTCGATCAATCGCTCGGGATACCGTTCACGCACGGTTTGTGCCGGCGTTTTTTTCAAGCTTCCCGGATATTGCGAATGGCTGTAGTAAATCTTTTTCGCCCATTTGTTGCCGGTTAATTCAACGTCTTTTGCGTTAATGACGATCACGTAGTCTCCACAGTCCACGTGTGGGGTGAACGTCGGTTTGTGTTTGCCGCGTAGATAGGTCGCAATTTGGGTTGATAAGCGCCCAAGCGTTTGACCTTTGGCGTCGACGACAAACCATTGGCGTTCGACCGTTTGGTTGTTTGCCATGTATGTCTTCATAGCGTGTAGCCTCCTAATTATACGGGGTTATAATTGGGCTGGTGGGAGATTGTTGAAAATGTACCGTTGTTTATCATATATTACTTAGCCCTAAATGTCAAATGTTTTGTCGGCGTATCGACGCCTTTATTTAACGCGGTCGCCTGGCTTCAATGCATGGCTTTCGATGACTTCGAGTCGCTCTTTGTTCGACCCGGCAAGCAACATGCCCTCGCTTTTAACGCCGCGTAATTTCACGGGTTTGAGGTTGTTGATGACGAGCACGCGTTTGCCCGGTAGGTCATCGGGCGAATAATGCTCGGCGATGCCGGCGACAATCTGTTTGGTCTGATTGCCCACATCGACGGTGATGACGAGCAACTTGTCGGCATCCGGGTGAGGTTCGCAGGTTTTAATTTCTGCGACGACGATATGCATTTTAGAAAAATCATCAATGCTCACGGTGTCGGGCTTTGGCTCGAGCGGTTTCACTTGAGTTTTGCCGGCGATTTCATCGCGCAGTTTTTTTACTTCCACCTCCACGTCCAATCGAGGGAAGAGAGGGGTGGGTTTTGGGGTTACGTGGTAGTGCTTTTTCTCGCCGAAGCTAAGGCTTTGCCAAGTGGTGTGTTCATCCTCAACGCCGAGTTGATTGAAAAGCGCCGGGGCGGCGTTGAGCAAGATGGGCTTGAGCATTACGCCGATGTGACGCAACGATTCGGCCAGGTGATAGAGCACTTTCTCAAGCGTCGGTTTTTGCGCCTCATCTTTGGCAAGCGCCCACGGCATCGTTTCATCAATGTATTTGTTGGTTCGCGAGACGAGCCGCCACAGATCTTGTAAGGCTTGGGAAACTTTTAGGGTGTTCATGTTTTCTTTATAGGCGCGGATGACATCCGTGACGGTCTCACGAAGGTCCTGGTCGATGTCATCGAGCGGTTCGCTCGGGGATGCAATCTCGCCGTCAAAGTACTTGTTGATCATCGCGATGGTGCGATTGAGCAGGTTGCCAAAATCATTGGCGAGGTCAAAGTTGATGCGCTCGACGAAAGCTTCTGGGGTAAAGAGTCCGTCGAGTCCGTAGGGCAGTTCGCGAAGCAGGAAATAGCGCAACTCGTCGAGGCCATAATGTGTGAGAATGGTTTCGGGGTAGATGACGCCGCCTTTCGATTTGCTCATTTTCCCGTCTTTCATCATGTAAAAGCCGTGGGCGTGGAGCTTAAAGGTGATGGGAACATCGAGTGCCATCAACATGATTGGCCAGTAGATGGCATGGAATCGTAAGATGTCTTTCCCCACCACATGCAGCACTTCATCGCCGTGCCAATATTTTTGGAACCGTTTGTCGTTATCGGTGCCATAACCGAGCGCGCTGATGTAGTTGGACAGCGCGTCAATCCAAACATAGACCACGTGTTTGGGGTTGGAGACGACCTTGATGCCCCAATCGAAGGTGGTGCGTGAAACACTCAAGTCGTTGAGCCCTTGCTTGATAAAAGAAACCACTTCGTTTTTGCGCGTCTCGGGGGTGATGAAATCGGGATGGGCTTCAATGTAGTGTAGAAGCTTTTTCTGGTACTTGCTGAGGCGCAGAAAATAGCTCTCCTCTTCAAGCTGTGTGGTTTCTCTGCCGCAGTCGGGGCAAGTGTGGTTGTCGGCTAGTTGTGTGTCGGTGTAAAAGGATTCACAAGGCATGCAGTAATAGCCTTTGTAGGTGCCAAGGTAAATATCGCCTTGTTCAAGCAGGCGTTCAAAGATTTTTTGCACAACCGATTTGTGACGCTTTTCGGTCGTCCGAATAAAATCGTCGTAGTCGATTTTCAAGTTGTCCCACAGTTCACGCGTCGCCTCGGCAAGGGCATCGACGTGTTCAATCGGCGGCACGCCGCGTTCGTTGGCGACGGTTTCAATTTTTTTTCCGTGCTCGTCCATGCCGGTCAGGTAAAACGCATCATACCCACGCTCGTGTTTATAGCGTTTGAGCGTATCGCAAAGCACGGTGGTGTAGGTGTTTCCGATGTGGAGGTTGCCGCTTGGGTAATAGATTGGTGTTGTGATGTAAAACGTCTTACTCATCACAATCACTCCTTCCTTTCGAGGTCTTTTTTCGCGGTGTGGTATGCCATGTAGGCATCGTTCTTACTGATTTTCCGCGACTTCGCGGCACGTTTAATGGCGTCCATTTCAGAATGGCCATCGGCGATAAGCAGTTGAATGTGCGCCACGACATCGGTGCCCTCAAGCGCTTCGTCGTTTTCCGCTGCGCCTTCGACGAGGACGACAATTTCCCCTTTGAGGCCGTCGAGCGCGGTGGCTTCATAAAGGGTGGTGCGCACGTATGTCTCATAGCGTTTGCTGAGCTCGCGCGCGATGACGAGGCGGCGGTTGCCAAAGGCATCCTTCATCGCGTCGATGGTTGCCTGAATGCGGTGTGGTGCTTCGTAAAACACCATGGTGTAGGGCATCTCTCGGAGGGTGCTTAGAGCTTTGGCACGTGCGCCGGCTTTGCTGGGAAGAAACCCATAAAACACGTGGGGTTCGACGGGTAAGCCCGACGCCACCAGCGCGGTGATGGCGGCCGATGGACCAGGCAGGGCACTGACAGCGTAGCCTGCGTCGATGACAGCGCGGACGACATCGGCGCCCGGGTCGCTTAATAGCGGCGTGCCGGCATCGCTGACCAGCGCGCACGCTAGCCCTTTGGTTAGCGCCTCGATGACACGCGCCGTTTTGGCACGTTCGTTGTGTTCGTGCAGGCTTTCCAGCGGTGTGTCAATGGAAAAATGCCGAAACAAACTCCCCGTGTGGCGTGTGTCCTCGGCGAACACAATGTCTGCTTCCTTGAGGGTGGTGATCGCTCGGGCTGTGATGTCGGCGAGGTTGCCAATCGGTGTGGGCACTAAGGTAAGGGTGGGGCGGGTGTCTTGGTAGGTGGTTTGTTTAAGCATCGCGATCACGTTCTTTCGTCGCGGAATATGTTCTCAATGGCGGTGGTGTAGCCACCTTCATCGCGGTGTACGATGAGCGGAGGTTCGATAAGAAGACCATCGCGACCACCTTTCATCGCTTCGATGAGGACCATCTGGGCGCGGCGATTCGCTTTAGCATGAACGACGCGCATGCGTTTGATGGTCAACCGATGCGCTTGCAACGTGGCGATAATCGAGGCCATTCGATCGGGGCGGTGCACGAACACGAAAAGGCCTTTGTCTTTCAGCAAAGCCGCCGCCGTCTTTACCATGGTGTCAAAGGTGATGGTCACTTCGTGGCGGGCAATGGTTTTATAGGTGGTGCGGTTGGTGTTGGCGAGGTCGGTTAGACGGAAAAACGGCGGATTGGCGGTAATCAACTCAATGCTATCGGGCTTTAGGTGGTCACTGAGGGACGCGATGTCGTCCTCGATGATGACGATTTGCTCGCTCAGCTCGTTCACCTGAATGCTTCGTCGAGCCATGTCCGCGACCTCCGGTTGGATTTCTACACCGATGATCGGTTTCGTTGTCCGCCGGCTAAGCATCAAAGGGATGGGGGCGAACCCGGTGCCGAAATCGACGATGCGACTCACGCGTTTGGGGACGTGTGTGAACGCGGCCAACAAGGTCGAATCAAGCGAAACGTTGAACATGTCGGGTCGCTGGATGATTTTCATGCCTTTAAAGCCGAGGAGGTCGTTTAACACCTCACCGTCTTTAAGCGTTGTTGGTGTCGTTGTTGTCATCTTTCTGGTCATTGTCGTGGTTGGGGTCACCTTTTTCATACTCGTAAATCTCCAACAATTCTTCCACGTCGTAGTGTCGTATGGTGCCTTCCTTACACACCACTTTGACACGTAAATCAATAATGTTTGAGGCGATGACTTTGCACATGCCTTCGTCGGTTTTCACCTGGGAGTTTATTTTGGGCATCATTGTTTTGTATTCATGGTAGGTCTCGTTTTCGTAGCGGATGCAGCACAGCAGTTTGCCGCAAAGCCCGGAAATGTTTGAGGGGTTGAGTGAGAGGTTTTGGTTTTTTGCCATGCGGATGGAGACGGTCTCAAACTCACCGAGGAAGGTGTTGCAACAAAGCAAGTATCCGCACGGTCCAATGCCCCCTAAAAACTTCGCGCCGTCACGAGCGCCGACTTGGCGGAGTTCGATCCGCACACGAAATTCGTTGGCGAGATCCTTAACGAGTTCGCGAAAGTCAACGCGGCCTTCGGCGTTAAAATAGATGATGAGTTTCGTTTTGTCGAGCGTGTACTCAGCGCCGAGTAATTTCATCTCAAGATTGTGCTTCTGTACGTAAACCCCACATTTTTTCATCACATCGGGAATCAATTGTTCATGCGCTTTATCTTTTTCAATGTCTTCTTCGGTCGCGAGGCGAATGATTGGTTTTAATGAGGCAATGATGTTTTCATCATCGAGGGTTTTCACGTTTTCGATGACGCGCCCAAGTTCCAAGCCTCGAACGGTTTCGACCACGACCTTGTCATCGACCGTTAGGTCGAACTCAACTGGGTCGAAATAGTATTTTTTCCCGGCTTCCTTGAAGCGAATGCCGACAACTTTATGCTTCATGGTTCATCCTTCTTTCCATCAGCAACAACACGTTGTCCGTCGCGAGTCGCACGTTGATGTATTGATCAATCCGAGAGCGAACCTCAACCATGCGTTCAAGTTCTTCAACCAGCATCGCGCGGTTTTTTTGGCTGAGAATGCGATCCATCACCGGGCGTTTGCTTTGAAACACAATTGAGGTATAATGCTTCATTTTACCATAGACGAGGTCTTTTTGGTATAGGGAAAACACATCGTAGAACGCGAGGTAATCGTCGGGTTGGCGTAGCACGCCAAAATGGTCGCGTTCAAACGTGAGAACGAGTGATTCTTCATCGGCAAGCGCTTCATACAGCACACCAACCAACTCAAGAATATCTCGGAAATTATCGCGGTTAAGCCACGTTTTGGCTGCATCGGTTGTGCGACTCAAGGCCGCGGCGATGCGGGCTTCTTCGTCGTCATAGCCCTCGGCTTTTAGTTCGTCGATAATGATGTCGTGTGGAATTGTGTGGAAATGTAGCGTTTGACTTCGGGAACGAATGGTAGGCAAAAGCTGGGTGGCGTTTTCCGTCAACAGCAACGCGAACACGTCGTTGTGTGGTTCTTCTAAAAACTTAAGCAATGCATTGGCGGCGTAGGCATTCATCCGCTCAGCTTCTTCAATGAGGTAGATTTTCGGTCCGCTTTCAACGGCGGTTTTATGAAACTCGGTTTGCAAATCTCGAATCATCGTTTTCGTGATGTTTTTCTTTTCTGGTCGAACGACGTACACGTTGGGATGTGTTTCGTGCGCAATGCGTCTGCAGTTTCTACATGCGCCGCATGGTCCGTCTGTTTCGTTGCACAACAACATCGACGCAAAAAAAAGCGCCGTGTCCATCTTCTTCGTCCCGGCCATGCCTTCAAAGACATAGGCGTGTGCGAGTCGGTTTTTGCGGCGGTTGTTCTCGAGCAAGCGCACGTTTTCGGGTTGTGCTTTTTTTAGGGTGTCAAACGCCATGGACTCACTCCTTGTCGAGGCGTGTGTCAATCAATGCCAGGGCGCACTCGACGACGCGCTCCAGTGGAGCGGTGCCGTCAATGGCGCGTATTCTCTCGGGAAAGCGGGCCAACAAAAAACGGTAGCCTTCGTAGACTTTTTCATGAAATGCCATGCTTTCAAGGTCCAAGCGATCGACGTGGCGACCGTTGGCGAAGACACGGTTTAAACCGATTTTAGGTGGTACGTCGATGAACAGCGTTAGATCGGGAATGGTGTCGTCGATGGCGAAGCGATTGATGCGGTACACCTCGTCAATGCCAAGGCTGCGACCATGTCCTTGATAAGCGAGGCTGGAGTCCACAAATCGGTCACAGACGACAATTTTACCGGCCTCGAGGGCGGGATTGATGACTTCGATGACGTGTTGGCGTCGACTCGCCGCAAAAAGCAGCGCTTCGGTGCGTGCATCCATTTCTTTCTTATCAACGTCAAGCAAAATGTGACGAATCTGTTCGCTGATGGCCACGCCGCCGGGTTCGCGTGTCACAAGCACGTCAACACCGCGTTGTTTAAGCGCTTGTTCAACGGCTTTGATGACTGATGTTTTGCCAGACCCTTCCGGTCCTTCGAACGTGATGAATATCCCTTTCACACGTCACCACTCCTTCGCTATGCGTATATTATCGCACATTTATGGTCAATTTTAAATAGTCGGTTATCGTTCAACGATGAGGCAAGGCGTCGTAATGCACGGCGATTAAGTGCAAACCAGACGCAGGCACCATCAGCTTAGGGATGGCTTTTTCAGGGTTGTTTAAGGCGTCCTTGATTGCGTTTGTGTGCTTGTGGTAATCTTCAAGCGCACGGGCTATTATCATGCGCACCATGTGGCGTAAGAAACCTTCGCCACATAGCTCGATGATGGTTTCATCGGCCTCTTGGCGGACGTTGATGGTGTGCAGTGTCCGCACGGTGTTTTTGTCAGTGCGTTTGGCAAAATTGCGAAAATCGTGGGTCCCGACAAAGGCTTGTAAAATGCTCTTGAGTCGCTTGGGGTCAACCTCGTCGGTGCGCATCGTCAGATGTGCCCGAAACGCATCGTCGACGTGGCACAAGCGATAACGATAGGTTTTGCCCGTGGCGTCGTAGCGAGCGTGAAACACGCCCGGCACGCGCTGAATGTCAAGGATGCGAATATCCTCGGGTAGCATCCGATTCAGCAAGCGTTTCACCTGATTCGCCATCAGCGGTGTATCGACATCAACGTGCACAACGTGATGCAAGGCGTGAACGCCAGCATCGGTGCGCGAGGCCGGATGGACGGTGATTGTCTGTTTGAAAAGGCCGCTTAGCGCGGCTTCGAGTTCGCCTTGAACGGTGCGTTTGGTGAGCTGGCGTTGAAATCCCTCATAACGCAGACCGCTGTACGCAAGGTCGACACGAAAACGATGTGGGTTGCGAGGCGACGTTTGGTAGTAAGCGACGATGCGATTGTCACGTGTTTTCACTTTGGCTTGTGAGGCCACTCCGTCTTTCACGCCATCCACAATGGTGGTGGCGTGGTAATCCGTGACGTGTTCGACGGAGTCAAAAAACGCGTCTCGAAACCGCAAGGCGGCCGCCTTGCGGTTCGTGATCATCGGGTGAGCGGGCACGTGAATGGCGATGGTGTCGTGAAACCGGTCAACCAGCGCGTCAAGGTCTCGGGCGTAAAGGGCGTCGTGAAGCGTCACGTCACATCACCACGCGCGTGGTGATGACGGCCGTCAAGGCAAGCAAACTGACAACCAACGCGGCCGTGTCAGCAAGTCCCCAGGTCAGTTGATGTAGGCGGGTTCGCGGTTGGCCTGGCACGAAACTTCTCGCTTCCATGGCGTTGGCCAGTTCGTCGGAGCGTTTGAAACTGATGATGAACATCGGCACCAGCAGCGACACGATTTGCATGATTTTGGCTTTAAACTTCCCCTCGGAGAAGTCGACGCCGCGGCTCGCTTGCGCCAGCATGATTTTGTTGGCCTCATCGAGCAAGGTTGGAATATATCGCAAACTGATTGAAATAATCATCGCCATCTCTTCGGTACGTATGCGGAAAACTTTGAGTGGGCTCATGACCGATTCGAGGCCAAGGTTAAGGTCGGTGGGTTTGGTCGTCAGCGTTAACACGGTCGAGAGGGTCACAATAATCATGAGCCTCATGACGATAAAGAACCCGGTGGTGAGGGCGCTTTCATAAATGTCGAGTGTGCCTGTTGCAAACGCCGGCCCCAAGCGTAAATTAGCAACCAAGGCTACCGCCCCAACCAAGGTGGCGAGAAAGAAGAAAAACTTGAACTTAACATGACGTTTTGTGAAAAACCACAGCATCACCAGCGCGGTAACCATAAGGATATTTAGGGGGGAATAGTGAAGCGTCCACGCAACCACCAGATCGCCTTGGGTATTAAACAGCAATTGGAAGATGAAGGTGAACGCGAGCAAATACATGAGCGGTCGTAAACCTGATAAGACGCGAAAAATGTTGATGCGTCCGGCCACAAGTAAAAGCGCCATGAAGCCGATGGCCATAAACATTGCCGTGAAGTTGCGGATGACAAACGCCGAGGCCATCAAGAGCACGAGCGAGATGATTTTGGTGCGCGGGTCCATGCGATACAAAAAGCCTTTGCCCGGCACGAAGCGTCCGATGACAATGTTTTTCATCGAAGCACCTCCTCAAGCGCGTTCGTGAGCGCTGCGGCGCTACGTGGACGCGACGTTAAGGTGATGCCTAAATCCTGTTCCATCCGGTGCATCAGGTTTAAGATGTCGGGAACGTCTAAGTTCCAGTTTTCAATGTTTTTCGTGGTAAAAAGGTCCACTGGGTCGCCGTCGTAGACAAGGTAACTGTCGCGCATGACGAGCACCCGTTTGGCATACTCGTAGACGGTGTTCATGTCGTGGGTGATGATAATCACGGTTTTGTTGAGTTTTTCATGGATATCATAAAAAACCTTGAGCAACGCGTTGCGTCCCATGGGGTCGAGACCGCTTGTGGGTTCATCGAGGATGAGAATGTCGGGTTCCATCGCCAGGATGCCGGCGATGCTGACACGTTTTTTTTCGCCGCCGCTCAGGTTGAATGGGCTGCGGTCCAAATACGATTCGTCGAGGCCGACGATGCGGATGACGCGTTGTGCCGTCTCGATGGCCTCAGCTTCGGGAACCCCGAAGTTTTTCGGACCGAACGTGATGTCTTTGAGGACGGTTTCCTCAAACAGTTGATACTCGGGGAACTGAAACACCAAGCCGACTTTTTTACGGATTGGGTTCAAGCGGATTTTCTTCTTTTTCACAGCCTGTTTTTCAACTTTGATGCCATAGATGTCCACCGAACCACTGTTGGCGACCAACAAGGCGTTCATGTGTTGAACTAGGGTGGTTTTTCCACTGCCGGTTTCGCCAATCAGTGTGATGAACTCCCCTTCGCCTTGGATGGACAGGCTGATGTTGGAAAGGGCGAGATAGCCTTTTTTATCGTCGCCTTTGTATTTGAAGTCTACCCGGTTAAACTTAATTGCCATAGGTATGACCTCACTTTCTCGTTGTCGACTTTTTTCGCTTCAAGCGCCCGCAGTACCCGCAGCGGTAAAAGCATCTCAAGGCTTGATTTTTCAAGCGTTTTATGGTCTGCTAAGACGACCTTTGTGGTGTCATCTTTGAGGATGCGCCCTTCTTTAAGCACGACGATGCGATCACCGTAAAGCGATTCTTTCATGTCGTGGGTAATGTTGATGACGGTGACGCCTTCGTCGTTGAGTTGTTTCATCATGCTGAGGATGGTGTTGCGACCTTTCGGGTCGAGCATCGACGTCGCTTCGTCGAAAATGATGATGTCGGTTTCCATCGCTAAGATGCCGGCGATGGCGACGCGTTGTTTTTGTCCTCCCGACAGGTTGTGTGGTTCTTTATTCAAAAAATCGGCCATGTCGACTTTTTGGGCGTATTGTTCAATCCGCTCAATCATCTCACCTCGTGGCACTTGGAGGTTTTCTAGCCCGAAGGCAATGTCATCGCGCACGGTGACGCCGACGAATTGGTTGTCGGGGTTTTGAAACACGATGCCGATTTTTTTGCGAATGTCGTAGACGGTGGTTTCGGAAAGTTCCACGTTGGCGACGCGGATGGTGCCTTGTTTCGCACGCAAAAGGCCCACGAGCAGTTTTGAGAGCGTTGATTTGCCGCTGCCGTTATGCCCGAGGATGGTTATCCATTCGCCTTTATCGACGTTCAGGTTGACGTTTTCAAGCACCGGCGTGCCGGCTTTGTAGTGAAATGATACATTGTCGATTTCAATGATGCGCACGTGCGTCACCCCTTACGTAAAGTCCTTACCCATTATACCAAAAGCCCCCTTAAAAAGCGACCGTAATCGCCCACGAAAAAACGCGAGCCGAGGCTCGCGTTTCGATTATTCAACAAATTCGATGACGACCATTTCCGTGGCGTCGCCACGGCGTGGGCCGAGTTTCATGATGCGGGTGTATCCGCCGTTTCTTTCTTTGAAACGGGGTGCGATGTCGTCGAACAATTTTTGCAGCGCGTTCTGATTGTCTTCGCCTTGGATGAAACGCACGGTCTCAGCGGCGCGACGGCGCGCGGCAAGCGTATTTTGTTTGCCGAGCGTGATCATGCGGTCGATCAAGCGGCTGAGTTCTTTGGCTTTCTTTTCCGTGGTTTCGATGCGTTCGTGAATGATGAGTTGACTCACCAAGTCGCGAAGCATCGCTTTGCGTTGATCGCTGCGGCGATTCAGTTTACGATATCCAGCCATAAAAACCTCCTGTTTAGTGTCTCGCGAGGGAGAGATTAAGTTCTTCGAGTTTTTGTTTCACTTCTTTGAGCGATTTCTTACCGAGGTTGCGAACTTTCATCATGTCTTCTTCAGTTTTTTGTGTGAGTTCGTCCACGGTGTGAATGCCGGCGCGTTTTAAGCAGTTGTAGCTGCGCACCGAAAGGTCGAGGTCTTCGATCGGCATTTCCAAAATTTGCGAGTTTTGTTCGTCTTCGCGTTCGACCATGTATTCTTCTTCTTGTGCTTTTTCGGAAAGCGTCACGATGACGTTGAGGTGTTCAATCAACATTTTAGCGGCGATGCCCATCGCTTCTTTGGGTGAGACGCTGCCGTTGGTTTCAACCTCAATGGTCAGTTTGTCGAGGTCTGCGTCGCTGTCTAAGCGGGTTTTGTCGACGTGGTATTGCACTCGTTGGACGGGGGTGTAGATGCTGTCGATGGGAATGACGCCGACGAGTTTGTTGTAGGCTTTGTTGCGTTCGGCGCTGACGTATCCGATGCCTTGCCGGACGGTCATGACCATGCGGAAGCGGCCTTTATTAACCGTGGCGATGTGTTGGTTTTCGTTGATGATGGTGATGTCGTTATCGCGCTCGATGTCCTTGGCCGTGACGGTGCAAGGTCCTTCGACGTCAATTTCCAATGTTTTTTCCACGTTGCGGTCGTCACTGTCGATCGAGAGCACCACATCTTTGAGGTTCAAAATGATGGTGGTCACGTCTTCTACCACGCCGTCGATGGCGCTGAATTCGTGTTGTACGCCGTCGATTTGGCAGTTGATGATGGCGGCGCCGGGAATGCTCGATAGCAAAATGCGGCGCAGCGAGTTTCCTAAGGTGATGCCGAAGCCACGCTCTAGCGGACTAATCTCAAAGGTGCCGTGGAAGTCATCAGTTTTGATGATTTTCGTTTTATCGGGTTTCTCAAGTTTCAAATCTTTCAATGGAACAGCCTCCCTTGTTTAGTGATACGCATTCATTATCCGCGTGGGCGTTTCGGCGGACGGCAACCGTTATGTGGAACCGGGGTTACATCGCGAATGGCGGTGATTTCAAGTCCTGCAGTTTGCAAGGAACGAATTGCCGCTTCGCGTCCGGGACCCGGACCTTTGACCGATACTTCGACGCGTTGCACGCCATGTTCCATGGCGGCTTTGGCGCACGCTTCGCTTGCGAGCTGGGCGGCGTACGGGGTCGATTTGCGGCTTCCTTTGAAGCCGAGCGCACCGGCGCTAGTCCAAGAAATCGCGTTGCCGGCCGGGTCGGTGATGGTGATAATCGTGTTGTTGAAAGTCGAGTGAATATGTGCGACGCCGGCAGGAATGTTCTTTCTGACGCGACGTTTTCTGGTAACTTTTTTACGTGCCATGTCGATTTCCTCCTATTTCTTTTTCTTGGCCATCGTGCGTTTGGGGCCTTTGCGCGTGCGGGCGTTGTTGCGGGTGTTTTGCCCGCGAACGGGGAGCCCACGGCGATGGCGCATGCCTCGATAGCTGCCGATTTCTTGCAAGCGTTTAATGTTCAGTGAAACCTCTCGGCGCAAATCGCCCTCGGTTTTCACCTTGTCCACTTGGGTACGAATGCGTGAGAGCTCTTCTTCCGTCAAGTCTTTCACGCGTGTGTCCGGCGATACTTTCGCCGCTTCGAGTATTTGTTCCGCGATCGATTTACCGATGCCGTATACATACGTCAACGAGATGACAATGCGTTTATCGCGGGGAATGTCTACACCTGAAATACGTGCCATTCGTGCACCTCCTATTTAACCTTGTCTTTGTTTGTGCTTGGGATTTTCGCAAATGACCATGACTTTGCCTTTGCGTTTGATGATTT
>SLOP01000016.1 GCA_007132465.1 Candidatus Izemoplasma sp. | reverse complement strand
TGATGCCGACGACATACGCGCGGTCTTCGCGTTCGGGGAAACGTTCAGGGAATCGTTGTCCAAGCAGTTCGTCAATGAAGTAGGTACCGTATAAGTTATAGATTTGCCAAAACATGAGGATCGAGAAGAACGCGAGGCTGATGTAGAGGGTGTTTCTCGTGTTTAAGACAAACGGCGGTTTGTTTTCATTCATGGGCAATCTCCTTTTTGCGTCATCGCGGTTATTATATCATAGGACACCGACGAAAGGGTAAGTAAATTACCCTTAAACGCCTGAATGCGTAAAAAAAGCACCGCGAGGGTGCTTATTTCTTATGGCGCATGTGCGGGAAAAAGATGACATCGCGGATGGATGGTGAGTTGGTGAGAAGCATCACCAATCGGTCGATGCCGACGCCGAGGCCGCCCGCCGGGGGCATGCCATATTCAAGCGCCTCAACGTAGTCTTCGTCCATCTCGGTCGCTTCAACGTTGCCGAGGTCTTTTTCTTTCAGTTGAGCTAAGAAGCGCTCCTTTTGGTCGATCGGGTTGTTGAGTTCGCTGAAGGCGTTGGCGTATTCGCGGGTGTCGATAAAGACTTCAAAACGTTCGGTGAAACGCTCGTCCTCGCTTTTTTTCGCCAGCGGGCTAATCTCAATCGGATGCCCATGGACAAACGTCGGTTGGATGATGTCATCTTCGACGTAGGTCTCAAAGAGCAGGTTCAAGATATGCCCTGTGCCGGTGAAATGGGCGGGGATGTCAAGGCCTTTGCCTTCGGCGAAGGCGCGCGCTTTTTCGTAGGTCATCTCAGGGTCCTTGAAATCGATGCCAATGGCGTCCTTGACGGCGTCGGCCATGTGAATGCGTGGCCAGCCTTTTTTCATGTCGATGGTTTTTTCACCGTATTTGATTTTTGTCGTGCCAAGCACATGCATGGTGGCTTCTGCGAACATCGATTCGGTGAGTTCCATCATCGTCGCCAAATCGCCGTAGGCTTCGTAGAGTTCAAGCATCGTAAACTCTGGGTTATGGCGAGTGCTCATGCCTTCGTTTCGGAAGTTGCGTCCGATTTCATAGACGCCTTCAAAGCCACCCACCAACAAACGCTTGAGGTAAAGCTCAGGGGCGATGCGGAGATAAAAGGGCATATCGAGCGTGTTGTGGTGTGTCTTAAACGGACGGGCGTTGGCGCCGCCGATGATCGGGTGTAAGATGGGGGTTTCGACTTCGAGGAATCCGCGTTCGGTCAAGAACTGACGGATATAGGTGATGATGTGTGAACGCATGATGAACGTGCGACGTGTGTCCTCGTTGGTCATCAAATCGAGGTAACGGCGGCGGTAACGCTCTTCGACGTCTTTTAAGCCATGGTATTTTTCCGGAAGCGGACGCAATGCTTTTGAGAGATGCATGAACTCGGTGACTTTGACGGAAAGTTCGCCCATGCGGGTTTTCATCATCGTGCCAACGACGCCGACGATGTCGCCGAGGTCGGCTTTGTCGAAAAGGTCGAAGGCCTTATCCCCGAGGGTGTCTTGGCGCACATAGATTTGAACCTGGCCGTGGTGATCCATGAGGTGAGCGAAGCCGGCTTTGCCTTTGCCGCGTTTGGTCATGATGCGACCGGCCATCCGGACCTCCGGGGTGTCGGCCGCTTCGAGGTCCTCTTTGGTCATGTCGCCGTAGGTCTCAATCAGGGTTTGGGTGTTGGTGTTGCGATCAAAGCGTTCACCGAAAGGGTCGATGCCTTGGTCTTTGAGGGCTTGCATTTTTTCCCGGCGGACCCGGGTTTGATCGGTTGTGTGGTCCATTAAATCACCTCGTGTGATTTCGGTTATCGGTTTTGGGGTTGGAAGGTTTCCTCGAGCACTTCATACATCGAGGAGGCTTCCGCTTTTTTTGTGGTGTCTAAGAGCGCCGTGACTTTGACGCGAAGGGTTTTGTTGCCGTAGCGGATGGTGATTTCATCGCCAACGTCGACCTTAGTCGACGATTTAGCCAGGGTATCGTTGACATAAATTCGTCCCTTGTCGGCCACTTCTTTGGCGACGGCGCGGCGTTTGATGATGCGAGAAACCTTTAGGTATTTATCAATTCTCATGCGGTCCTCCTGTTGCAAAAAGGGTGCAGGCACCCTTCTTGGCTACTTCGCGTCTGACGATGTGTTTTGGTCGTCGTCTTTTGCGTCTTGCTTATCGGTAGCTTGTGCATCAGCCTTGTCTTGGGCTTTTGCTTTTTTCGCTTCTTCGCGCACTTTCTTTTTCTCAAGCCAACCGAGTTTTCGGGTTTCGACGATTTCCATGATGTCTTCACGCGTGAGCGTTTCAACTTCGAGAAGAATCTCGGCGATTTTCTTCAATAAATCGAGGTTCTCGGTGAGCACTTTGCGAGCGTTTTCATACGATTCGGTAATGATTTTCCGCACTTCGGTGTCGATTTCAAGGGCCACGGTATCTGAGAAGGATTTATCCACGGAGTAATCGCGGCCGAGGAAGACATTGCCGGAGCGTTTTTCATACTGTATGGGTCCGAGCGAACTCATGCCGTACTCGGTGACCATGGCGCGAGCCATTTCGGTGGCACGCTGGAAGTCGTTGTGGGCGCCGGTGGTGATTTCGTTGAAGACGATTTCTTCGGCCACACGACCGCCGAGCAAGCCGGTGATTTGATCGATGAGTGATTTGCGCGTCATTAAGAAGGATTCTTCTTCCTCCGGCAGCATCAAGTTATACCCGCCGGCTTGACCGCGCGGAATGATGGTGACCTTGTGGACGATGTTGGCGTTGTCGAGTTTGATGCCGAGAACGGCGTGACCGGCCTCGTGGTGGGCGATGAAGTTGCGTTCGCGTTTAGAGAAGACGCGCGAACGTTTCGCCGGGCCCATCATCACACGGTCGATGGCTTCATCGATATGGTAGAGTTTAATCGCCGGTTTGTTTTCGCGAGCGGCGAGCAAGGCCGCTTCGTTGAGTAAGTTCTCTAAGTCAGCACCGGTGAAGCCAGGTGTCCGGCGAGCGATTTCTTCAAACGTCACCGAACTGGCAATCTTTTTGTTGCGGGCGTGAACTTTTAAGATGTCCTTACGGCCGTTGATGTCCGGGCGGCCGATGGTGATTTGGCGGTCGAAACGACCGGGACGGAGCAGCGCTGGGTCTAAGACGTCGGACCGGTTGGTGGCAGCAATGACGATGACGCCTGAATTGACGCCGAAGCCATCCATTTCAACGAGCAGTTGGTTGAGGGTTTGTTCGCGCTCATCATGCCCGCCACCTAAGCCGGTGCCGCGTTGGCGACCGACGGCGTCGATTTCGTCGATGAAAATGATGCACGGTGCGGATTGTTTTGCGGTTTTAAACATGTCGCGGACACGGCTTGCGCCAACGCCAACAAACATTTCCACAAAATCAGAGCCGCTGATTGAGTAAAACGGCACGTCGGCTTCGCCCGCGACCGCGCGAGCCAGGAGAGTTTTCCCGGTGCCCGGCGCACCAATCAACAAGATGCCTTTTGGAATGCGAGCGCCAAGCGCTAAGTATTTTTTGGGGTTCTTCAAGAAGTCGATGATTTCCTCGAGTTCTTCTTTCTCTTCTTGGATGCCGGCGACGTGTTTGAACGTCGTGGTTTTTCCGCGGTTGATGCGCGCTTTGCTTTTTCCGAAGTCAAAGGCACGGTTCCCACCGCCGCTGTTGCGGATGAAGTAACCGATGAGCACAATCACAAGAATGATCGGCAGCAGCAATAGCAAAATGTTCCAAAAATTATAGGATGAGGCGCTTTGGAACTCGTATTCCACGTCGAGTTGATTCGTGGAAATGACGTTTTGGATGTGGTTCCATTGATTGGGCGGTGTTTTCACGATATAGCTTTCGGTGGTGTCACCGACAATCATTTCGCCTTCTAGGCGCAACGCACCTTGGTTATCGCTTCCGGTGATTGGGGTGGCGACAATGGTGCTAATTTCTTGGTCTTCCAAGCGTGTCAAGAAATCTCGGTAGGACAGCTCAGTCGGTTGGTCGGCGGAGGTGGTGAAAATGTAAATCGCCGAAAAGACAAACAACAAAATCAACACCATCACGATGATGTTGCCGATGCGGTTTGTGCGGTTCATTTGGGGCCCCGGTCCGCCCTGTGGTGGACGGGGAGGTTGGTTTTTCGGAGGTGGTTGGTTTTTCATGGGCTTGTTGTCAGGCATAGGTGTCACTCCTCGGACATGTAGATTTTAGGTTTCAGCGTGCCGACAAACGGCAGGTTTCGGTATTTTTCTTGATAATCCAGCCCGTAGCCGACAACAAACGCTTTCGGGATGGTTTTTCCGACGTAATGGGGGGTGAAATCAAGCACACGGCCTTCAGGCTTATCCATCAGCGTCGCCACACGGACGCTTTTTGCGCCACGGTATTTCAGCAAATCGACGACGGAATCGATGGTTCGACCAGAATCCACAATGTCTTCGGTAATCAGCACGTGGCGGTTTTTCACCGGCGTCCCAAGGTCCATGTCGATTTTCACTTCGCCGCTCGATGCGGTGCCACCGTGGTAGCTGGAGACATTCATGAAGGCAATCTCAAGATGGAAATCAAGGTGCTTAAGCAAATCGGCCATGAACGGCACGCAGCCTTTAAGCAGTCCGAGAAGGATGGGAAACTTATCGTGGTATTCATCGGTGATGTCTTTCGCCATCCGCATGACAATGTCACGGAGGTCGTCTTGAGAAATCAGAACGTTTTCGATGTCTTTTTCGAGCATGGTCGCACCTCGTATACGTATAGGGTGTGTTGCTGATCACGCGAAACCTTGGCAGACATTTTTAAAAAAGGAATCCATAGCACTTCCTCGCGGTTTGCCAGCAGCAACACCGCATCGCGGTCCACACGCGGCACCTTGTGGTCGATGAAAATCGACTTCACCTTTTTCGTGCCGACGGAAAGTCTGATACGGTCGCCGTTTCGTCGTGTTCTGAAGTAAAGCGGAAATACTTTTTCATTATAACATATAGCGCAGTAATTGGTATGCTTATGGTCTAAAATTTCCTGAGTAACAAGGTACGTGCCATGAGGCCCCAAATCGACAAGGCCCTCCTTATCGACACAGACGTTAAGTGTGGGTGAGGCCTCGGTGGTGTCGATGTAAAAGACGTCGTAGGCTTTGATGAAGTGATGATCATCATCAAGCGGGTAGGTGGCGTTGGGATCGTTTCGTGTCAACAGGTCAATCAACGCCTCAACCACATCGGTTGATGGATACGGTTTGTACGGTTCAATCAAGGTCTTGATGATGTCGTGGCGCACCAGCGAGGTTTCGCGTAAAAACGCGCTGAGATCATAGCGCGTGTGAAAGCGTGATAAAAACGCGTCGGTGCGTTCACTTAACAAATCCCCAAGCGCTTCAAAACGTTGCGTGTGCTGCTTGGCTGCCTCAAGAAAATTCGGGTTCTCTTCAAGCAGGACAGGCATTAACTGATGGCGAACCCGGTTGCGGGTGTAATGCGTCTGAGTGTTGGTGGAATCTTCAAAGCTCCTCAAGCCGTGTTCGGTGGCGTAATCGATGAGCTGTTGTTTAGGAATGTCCAAGAAAGGACGTACAAAACGAATGCCATCATGGCGCGAAACGCGCGCCATCGCTGATAAGCTTGCCAGCCGGTAGCCTTTGATGAAGCGCATGACCAACGTTTCTGCTTGGTCGTTAAGGTGGTGGGCTAGCGCGACGGTATCGCTGCCGTGTTTCTTGGCGACAGACACAAAGAAAGCACGCCGCTTTTGTCGGGCGATGTGTTGGAAGTTTCCCGCATCGGCATCCTGAAGCACAAGCGTGTCACACGGCACCTTGTGCGATGCGCACAAGCGCTTAATGGCGTGCATCTCGTCGTCTGATTCAGGCCGTTGTTGGTGATTGACGTGAGCAACCACAAGCCGGTGACCAAGGGTTTTTAGCACATGAAAAAGCACCGTCGAATCGATGCCGCCGCTTAAGGCCAGCACGACCGGTTTGTCGTTAGGAATAACCCGTTGTGAATCCACGTGCGTCTCAAGTGTGTTCATGCTATCACCTAGCCACATTATACCATAGGGCATCGGGATTTCATCATGCCTGATAAGCCAGGTTAATCGAAAGCAAGGAGGTGTTAATGATTCGCCGACCATCACACGTCATTAGCACGCATGCCAGCGCATGCATCAACCGATGAAAATCCTCGTAGACGTTCGTACGTGGGCGATGTAATCATGATTGTCACCATCAATCCTCAATGAAGATGAACGTCATGTGTTGACCATGATAAGCGTAATGGTAGCGATGGATCGACAGTGTACATGCGACCAACGCGACGCACAGGAAAGTAAATAAACCACACCAAAAACCGCGGTGAGGTATAAAAAAAATTTAGAGTTTGGTCGCAACTTATCTGCTATAATAAACTTAACCATTCATCAACAACGTCAATAAACGATACAGGGGATGTGTATGATGCGATGGTTAGATTAACGGCGCTTATCCGTGTGATGCGTCAAACCATAAGAAAAGAGGGAAATGGATGGTAAAACGTAGCTTGATTGTGTTTCTGTTAATGGTTTTTGTGTTGATGTTGAGCGCTTGTGATAGGGAGGACGAGTTTGAACATGCACTTGAACTCAACACAGACTTAATCAATCACAATGTCGACGCGGTTAACACCACAGGACCGGACGTGATTGATGAGGTCGTGCTGATTGACCTGGATGATTTGACCATCGTGATGCAACATCTACAGGTAGGCATCATCATCGTTGAAAACGACCTTGGAGAACAAGCTGTATACTCCACCGTGCATGATGCGTTGATTTTGCCGCACGCCGAAAACGTTATGTACTTTTTAATGTTTGACAGCGTATTTCGAGGGTACATTGCAGCCAACAACCCGGTCGATGGAACCTATGCCGTCTACGACGTGAACGGAGCCGAAGTTATTCCCACAGGCGATTATCAAACCGCGACCGTATCAGGGCGCATGGAGACGGATTTCGACGATTTTGGAAACCTCATTGAACGGCGCTATTATGAAACCATCACCACCTTGACCACCGAAGATTTCAACAGCGGTGATGTCGATTCTACGGTGCGATACACCCGCGTTAACGTTGCGACAGGCGAGCGCACAACCATTGCTGCACCGGAGACCTACAGCCGCGGTGATCGCTATGAGGAACTATTGTATCCGGACATCGACATGACACGCTTTGGGCTTGAAGGCTATTATGCCAAGATGATAAGTAACGTGCTTTATCTTCGCGACGAGGAGGGTGTTCTTGTATCAACCACGCCCTTCCCCACCGGAGGCACACTCACCATGCTCACGGTATTGGATGGACATTTGTTTTATCAGACGATGACCCAAGTGCCCGATCCTGCTGAGGTCTATGATATGATTTCCGCTGGCAACAAATACATTTTGACCACCGTCAGTGTTGATTTATTGACAGGTGATGAAACCGTGCTTGATTTCGATTACGTGGTGATGAACGATTTTGAGTTTTTCGATGAAGAGGGCGTCGTTCGCTATGTGCGGTTGCGTGTCCATCCGATCGAATCAAAAATGCGGGTTCAACACACGACACGTGAGATTGTCGTCAACAAAGACGGGCTTGTCGGGTTAGATTTGAGTGGGATGTCTTTTTCAGACCTGCGACGATTGGACGATGATTTGTTGTATAACTCAAGCACCCGCATTGTTTTTGATAATGACTTAAACCCGCTCTTTGAAGTTCCGTCGGCGGGCACCGGGTTTATCAACCACAAAGGCCTTATCATTTTTACTCATAACGGCCTGCGTGGTGTGACCGATTACCATGGCGTGGTGCAAATACCATTTGAGTACGATTGGTTATCAAGTGCGTTTTACGACGACGCGACGTATGGACGAGACGCTAACAACGTCTGGTATGGTATCGATCTGGATGGCAACACGGTGCTCCTCGGGGAGAGCGTCCAATCTCTGGTGCCCGGCGTCTTACTGACCCGAGACCTTAACCCCGACGTGGATACTGGGCTGTATGCCGCGCGTATTGTCACCTACATGGATGGCTTATACCACGCCTTAAACCTCACTAACACCATCGTCATTACTGACTCAAACCAGAGCCCTTTCCATCATGAAACGGTGGTTCGCTTGAGTGGAGAAGATGGCTTCGTTTTCCTTTCAATCCGCAGATCAACACCAGAATAGTTCATCAAGCGCGTCCTGAGGACGCGCTTTTTTCTTGTCGGGTAGGGGGAAATGCCTTCGCTATCTTTAAGAAGCGAAGGTGAAATGAACGATTCTGTGGCCAATACGTTTGGTGGCGAATCCGAGGGCGCATGTGATATAATGAAAACCGACATTAAGCAGCGAAAAGATGGTAGGAGAATGAGCATGCCCAAACAGTTTGTGCTTGCGAGCGGATCGAAGCGACGCCGAGAGTTATTAGCCATGCTTGATGTGTCGTTTGAAGTGATCAAGCCAGGTGTCGATGAAACGTTGGACGAGACGATGTCGATCGAACACGCCGTGATGGATTTGGCGTTGCGCAAGGCCAAGGCCGTACTGAGGCAAAAACCGCGCGCCCTTGTTTTGGCGTGCGATACCTTGGTGATGGTTGGCGATACATTGCTTGGAAAGCCTGAAGATAAAGACCATGCCCGGGAGATGTTTATGACCTTGCGCGGTGAAACCAACCGGGTGATTAGCGGGTGTGCGTTGATTGATGACACACATGAAGAGGTGTATTATGGAGAAGCCTTTGTGACGTTTTCTCAGATGAGTGATGAGGAAATTGAGGCGTATATCAGCACCGAAGAACCTTACGATAAATCGGGAGGTTACGGGATACAAGGTCCGGCTGCGAAACACATTGACACGATGCGCGGCGATTATTACAGTGTGATGGGTTTGCCGATGCATAAAACGTATGTGAGGCTTAAACGAAGGGGCGTCTTGTAAGGCGACTCTTTTCTTTTGTCCTTGCATGCATAATAGTGTAGAATAAGTGTATAACAACCCCCGATTGTGGGTGTACGTCATAATTAATGGTACGATAAAACTAGTCCTGCGGAGGGTATGTATGTTTAAACTCAAAGTACCTAAAAAACGACGGGAAACCATCAAGTCCACGTTGCGTGTCCCTGAAGCCGTTGACTACGACTACGTGTTGACCACAGATAAGGACCTTGTTGAGAAGGATAAGATTAACATTGTTTTTGACGAGGAACACGTGGATGAGATAAACAAGTTGCTTGATTTGATTGCAAAAGGTCAAGATGTGTTTGTGACCGGTTACAATGAAGTTGGGCAGAAGAACATTGAGTCACGCTACATCCACTATTTCGTCATCGAAGACGATGACGTGCAAGCGGTGTTAAAATCGACACGCTTTATCGTCAAGATGAAACTCTACGAAATAGAAGAACTGCTTGAAAACAAGCACTTCATTCGCGTCAGCAAATACGCGCTTGTCAACATCAACAAAATCGACTACATCAAGCCTGCGCTCAATTCGAAACTGATATTGTTGATGCGAAACGGCGATGAAGTCGAAGTCAATCGTCATTATTACAAAGCCTTTAAAAAGGCACTCAACCTATGAGGAGGGCCGTAATGAATCACGTGATGTTTTTACTTGAATTCTTGTTAAACAACGCCTTGGCCATGACGGTCATAGTCGTCGGCCTCGGGTTGACGGTGTATTTCGGGCGAAAACTCTACCGTGAGTTTCGACTGAATCAGAAACTCCGAGCGTTTCAAAAACGTTTGCGGATCATTGATTTTTTAAGCCACAAGGGACGACGCGTGACCATTGCGTCGCTGATTGTCGTACCGTTATTGGTGGTGTTTGCGTTTTTTCAACTGACTCTTCCTACACCGATTCAGTACGACAACCACGCCACAACCTTAGCCTCAGCCGAAGATGTGCTTCGCGTGTACAACAGCTATGAAGAAAAGTTCTCGCCGCAGGTAAACCTACGCGATCATGACGCCGTCGCGCAACATGCGGTAGCGACCTACGAAGCGATGAATGTGTCGTTGTATGTCAATGAGCCAACAGATTTGGTGGCAGTCGATGGGAACTTCATCTACCAAGTGACCAACCATCAACTCATCATTACCGAAATGAGGGGCGATGAGGAACCGATGGCGATGACCCTGGCACTGCCGTTGGGCGATCAAAGCGAGTTTGACCCGGTGAAACTGTTGATCAGTAACGATTATGTCGTGGCCGTGGGCCATGAGACAACGCCCTACGACACCAACACCGACGTCATCGATACCCACGTGCTGACCGCGGTGTTCATCCTGGATTTAACTGACGTATCATGGGATGCCTTCCATGTGAATGGTACCGTCGAGATGGTCGACATGCTGAACGGACGCCTGTTGTTATCCACGCGGCACGCCATTGATTTTGACCATGGCGCCGACCATGTCGCCGCCGCCTTCCCGAGCGTGACCCAAAACGAGGATATCGTGCACGTCGTCGAAGACGCCGTGTACATCGAAGGCACCAAACCCACCATGTTTGTAGCGCTCCATGCCATCACGCTATTAAGCGGTGATGTCGATTCACAGGCGGTGCTTACCAGTGAAAGCACCGTGGTGAAAGTGGACGACGCTGCGTTTTATCTGTTTTCATCGAGCTATAAGTTTTATGACGCCACCGAGATGTTTGTGATGAGCGATCCCATTGAGTACGTGCGAACTGCCATCACCGCGTTTGAACACCTCGCTGCCATCAGCTACCAAGGCACGACCATGGTTCGAGGCGTGCTTCCTGGCGTTGCGTCGCTTGACGTGCAAGATGGATTGATTCGCCTGTTAACGACCGAAAATGCATCTGGTGGCGTACGCAATCGTGTGTTTGTATTGGACAGTGCACTCGATGTCCTTGGTTCCATCACTGAAGATGAGGCCATGCTCGGTTCATTTGAGACCATGCAGTTTTATAACGATACAGCGTATCTTTACCCAAGCCAATCCACCGACGACATCATGCTGATTGACTTTACTGATGTTGAAAACCCCGAAGCGTTAGCGCTTCATATCAGCGAAGCGTTGCCGAAGACGTTATTGCCGCTACAAGCAGGCTACGCCTTGAGTGTTGCATACGCCGACACGAACCAAAACGGATTCCTTGATGGCTTGCGTTTGTGTGTGTACGACATGCATGACCCAGCCGAACCGGTGCGCTTGCATACCACGACCGTGTCGCTAGCCGAGTATCAATACATGACGCGCCACCTTCGCTTGATTCCGTATGTCTTTGTCTATTCTGAGGCGCAAGGATTATTGACGCTGCCGATGAACTCGTATGAAGCCACCGGGCAAACGACGATTAAAGAAGGCGTCTTGGTGATGGTGTTGTCCATGGAGGACGGGTTCACGGGACACCAGTTCTTCGATTACACCTACCTGACGAAGCGTCACAATGCTAATCGCGCGATTTTCCACGACGACGGGTTATACATCTACACCCACAACAAAGTCCGCATCATCGATGCCGAAACACTGGATGTGAAGCATCAAATCCCCTTGTATGAACCCGATGAATAATGCTTAAGCACCGCCCACGGGCGGTGCTTTTTTCGTAAAAAAACGCCTCAATTGAGGCGTCAGTCGGTGTCGCGAATGGCCTTAGCCACGGCGTCAACCACACGCGCATCAAAGGGAGATGGAATGATGCGATCGACATGGAGGTCATCGTTCATCAGCGCGGCGATGGCGTTGGCGGCGGCGAGTTTCATGGCCTGGGTGATGCTGTGTTTTCGCGCGTCAAGGGCGCCGCGAAACACACCAGGGAAGGCGAGAACGTTATTGATTTGGTTGGCGTGATCGCTTCGGCCGGTGCCGACGATGAAGGCACCGGCGGCTTTGGCGGTTTGCGGGTCAATTTCTGGGGTGGGGTTGGCCATCGCAAAGACGATGGGTTTATCACCCATGCGTCGAATCATGGCCGGGGTGAGGAGGTCGCCGGTGGAGACACCAATGAACACGTTAGTCCCATCGATGACGTCGACTAAAGAGGCTGTTTGAGGGAGGTCACGAGTGGTCAACAGACCTTCATCAAAGAACGGTTTAAAAGCGTCTCGGTTAGGATGCACAAAGCCGTCTTTGTCGTAGGCGCTGATGGTCTTGACACCCGCTGCGTGAAGCAGGCGCACAATTGCCGTGCCGGCAGCGCCCATGCCGCAGACGACAACACGGAGAGTGGATAAGGGTTTGTCTGCTATGGTGGCGGCGTTGATTAGGGCGGCGAGGGTGACGATGGCGGTGCCGTCTTGGTCGTCGTGGAAGACGGGGATGGAGAGTTCGTCTTCGAGACGCTTAAGGATGGAAAAGCATTGCGGAGCAGCGATGTCTTCAAGGTTGATGCCGTTAAAGGTGGGGGCGATGGCTTTGCATGCGTTGACGATGCCCTCGACGTCGTGGACGTCTAGGCAGATGGGGATGGCGTCAATGTCAGCGAATGTTTTAAACAGCGCGGCTTTGCCTTCCATCACAGGGAGTGCGGCGTCTGGTCCGATGTCACCAAGGCCAAGCACAGCAGAACCATCGGTTACGATGGCAATGGTATTTTGCTTGTTGGTGTATAAGAAGACATCGTCGGGGGTGTTGGCAATCGCTAAGCAGGGTTCGGCCACGCCCGGTGAGTAAGCCCACGATAAGGTGTCCGCGTTGTCGATGGGGACCTTGGTGCACATCGCGATTTTTCCGCGGTGTTTGGCGTGAAGGGTGAGGCTATCACTTTTTTTCTTCACGGGGGCCGCCTCCTTTGAAGAGTTGGTTGCCGTGTACATCGTAGGCGACGAAACAGGGGAAGTCTTCGACATAAAGTTCGTGGATGGCTTCGGGGCCCAGGTCTTCGTACATGATTGGTTTGATGGATTTGATGCGGCTAGAAAGCAGCGCGCCGGCACCGCCCGTGGCGATGAGGTAAACGGCGTTATGCGCAATCATCGATTGGCGGAAGGCGTCGCTGCGATCCCCTTTGCCAATCATCGCTTTGACGCCTCTTGCCATGAGTGGTGGTGACATTGGGTCCATCCGGTAGGCGGATGTGGGGCCGCTTGAGCCGATGATTTGCCCGGGTTTGGCGGGTGTTGGGCCAACGTAGAAAAGGATGGAGCCTTGGAGGTTAAAGGCAGGGTCATCGTCTTCGATGAGGCGCAAGTGGGCTTGGTCGCGGGCGGTGTAGATGGTGCCGGTGATGAACACTTTGTCGCCAACCTTGAGGTCGGAGACCGCGTCATCTGAAAGCGGCGGTGTGAGACGCTTCATAACACCACCTCCAGATGGCGAGCTGAATGACATTGGATGTTGATGGCGACGGGTAAAGAGGCGATGTGCATCGGGTAGGTGTTGACCTTGACCGCAAGACAGGTCGTGTCGCCTCCGACGCCCATCGGACCAATCCCGAGGCGGTTGATCTCGTGGAGTAAATCACGTTCAAGCGCACGAATGTCGGGGTCGTTGCTTTCATCTTCAAGGTCACGTAAGATTGCTTCTTTGGCGAGAATAGCACTTTTTTCGAAGTTGCCCCCAAGACCGATGCCGACGATTATCGGTGGGCAAGGTCGACCACCGGCATCAAAAACGGTGTCGAGCACGAGTTTCTTGACCCCTTCTAAACCGTCGGCAGGCGTTAACATGACGACCTTGCTCATGTTTTCGCTGCCAGCGCCTTTGGTTGCGAGTTTAAGGGTGAGACGATCACCGGGGACGAGTTTGGTGTGAACGATGGCTGGGGTGTTGTCTTGGGTGTTTTCACGTTGGAATGGGTGGTTAACGACAGATTTACGTAAGTAGCCTTCGTCGTAGGCTTGCCGAACGCCGACGTCGATGGCTTTATACAGGTCGAAATCGAGGCGTATGTCGGTGCCGACCTCGGCGAAGACCACGACGATACCGGTGTCTTGACAAAGCGGCGCGAACCCTTCTCTGGCGTACGATTCGTTGGTGAGAATATCTTCTAAGATGGAGCGGGAAAGATCGTTTTTTTCTTTGTCTTTGGCGCGCTTAAGAAACGACACCAACGTTTCGTCGAGTTCGTAGTTTGCTTTGATGAGGGTTTTCTTCACGGCCTCGATGACGGCCGAGCGTTCGATTTTTCGCATGCGGGCACCTCCGTTTATCCAAGGTCATTATATCACATCAAATCAGCGAAATATCAGCGTTCGGCAAGCATATTTTTACGCCGAAGAAATCGCTTGCATGTTGAAAGTGATTTTGTTATAATTGACACGCTGAGAAAACTTACTATGATGAAAATCATGGCGGAAGGAGTAATGGCAGTGAAAAAAGGCATTCATCCAGAATACAAAACGATTACCGTCACGTGCACCACGTGCGGCAACACGTTTGAAACCGGCTCCATCAAAGATGAGATTCGGGTCGATTCATGCTCAAATTGTCATCCGTTTTACACCGGCAAGCAAAAACACGCATCAGCAGCTGGTCGTGTGGAGCGCTTCAAGAAGCGTTATGGGATGAGCAAAACCCAAACCGAAGAAGACAAATAACCTTTAGACGAAAGCCACGTTGGTGGCTTTTTTCTTGGTGTCGGGGCGTTAGGGTGTATAATAATGGTAGAACCGTGAAGCGATGAAAAGAGGGGATCTGATGGTGTTGAAACAAAAAGAAGGTTGGATTGAAGTTATCACCGGGCCGATGTTTGCCGGAAAAACCGAAGAGTTAATACGACGTGTTAGACGGCTTGAGTACGCGAAGAAAAATATTCTCGTGTTCAAACCAAAGATGGATAATCGTTACGGGGAAGGCGAAATAGTTTCCCACAACAACTCGAAAACCCAGTCGATTAACATCGCCCAAGCTGAGGACATGTTTCAGCACGTCACCAAGGACACCGACGTCATCGCCATCGACGAGGTACAGTTTCTTGACGATAGAACCCCGGATGTCATCGAGTCCTTTGCTAACCAAGGAAAGCGCGTTATCGTCGGGGGGTTGGACACAGATTTCCGCGCCGAGCCGTTTAGTTTCATGCCACGGCTGCTCAGCGTCGCCGAGTACGTAACAAAGCTCAGTGCGGTGTGTGTGAAGTGCGGGACTCCGGCCACTCGTACCCAACGAATCGTCGATGGAAAACCGGCGAAATACATGGATCCAATCGTCTTGATTGGCGCCCGCGAATCCTATGAAGCACGATGCCGCAAGTGCCATCGAGTCTATCGGAAACCTAAACCGTATAAGGCTCTTTAAAATGTGTGATGCGAGGTTCATGAGTGAAGCCTTGGAAGAAGCGAAAAAAGCTCGAGACCGAGGCGAAGTGCCGATTGGGGCCGTGGTTGTGATTGACGATGTGATTGTGGCCCGCGGGCACAACACCAGAGAACATGACCAAACGGTCACAGCACATGCTGAACTGGTGGCGATTGACCGCGCGTGCCGCGAGCGTGGCATGTGGCGTCTTGAAGACGCGACGGTGTACGTGACGCTCGAGCCTTGTCCGATGTGTGCTGGGGCAATCATTCAATCGCGCATCAAACGCCTGGTGTATGGCGCCACCGATCCCAAACACGGCGCACACGTGTCTCAAGTCCGTTTGTTTGACGTGCCGTTTAACCACCACGTCAAGGTCAAAGGCGGCGTGATGGCCAAACAATCAAGCGAACTGCTAAAGACGTTCTTTAACGCTTTACGGAACACGAAAAATACGGTATAGTATGACTACAGATGGTTGAGATTTCCCATCACGCATCCCCATTCAATAGGCAGTGACGAACCAGGTCAGATCGGGAACGAAGCAGCCTTAAGTTTTCTGACTATGTGGGTGGGGATGCTTGGTGGGAAATCTTTTTACGCACACGGGAGGTTACGATGAACAAGAAACTGATATTCATGGACTTAGATGGTACGATTATTGACCACAGTCAAGATTGGATACCGCCGTCTACCAAACGAACTATTCAGCGCCTAAAAGCAGCGGGGCATATGGTTGTGATTGCAACCGGGCGGCCGCCGTGTTTGTTTTACGGCATTGAAAAAACGTTAGATGTGCACACGTACATTGCTGCCAACGGACGGTTTATCAAGCATCAAGGCGAGACGTTGCTTAATGAAGGCATTGATCAACCCTTGGTCAAGCGGTTTGTGGAGACGATGGATAAAGAAGGGTTTGAGGTAGGTTTCGAGACAGAAACGGACTACATCGTCCACCGGATACGCACCGACCTACCGGAAAAATTCAGCAACTACTTTCACCTTGAATCGCCTCGAGAAGATAGCACGGCCTATCAGAAACAATCGATCTTGCAGATGATTTTGTTTACCGAAAACCATGCATTGGCACCGCTTTTGGAAAGGTTTCCCGAATTCTCATTTAACGTCTCATGTCCGTATGGCATTGACGTGAACCAAGCGGGTGGGATGAAGGAAGTGGGCATGCGTATGTTGCGCGCGTATCTTGATGTGAAGGCCGAAGACACCATCGCCATTGGTGATGGGTTTAACGACATCGGTATGATTAAAGAGGCAGCCCTTGGCATTGCGATGGGCAATGCGTGCGATGAGCTAAAAGCGGTGGCCGACGAGGTGACCGATGACTGCGATAAAGATGGCATCGAAAAAGCGTTTAAGAAACTGGGTATGATTGAGTGATGCCATGATTCATGTCGCTTTACCTTGAAGGTGAAGCATACTACAATAGATGTGGAGGTGACAACGATGGTTGATGTGTTGGTGATTGGCGGCGGTCATGCCGGCGCTGAAGCGGCCTTGGCATCGGCACGCAAAGGCAAGCAAACGATGCTTGTAACAGGCAATCTTAACATGATTGCATCGATGCCGTGCAACCCGTCCATCGGTGGTCCAGCCAAAGGCATCGTTGTCCGCGAAATCGATGCGCTCGGTGGCGAGATGGCCAAAAACACCGATAAGACGCAGATTCAGATGCGTTTGTTAAATCATTCCAAAGGGCCCGCGGTGCGGGCACTTCGCTCGCAAAACGATAAAAATGCGTATGCGCGATGCATGCGCGGTGCATTAGAAGCGCAAGCGAACCTTGAACTGAGAGAAGCGTATGTGGACAAACTCCTAATTGAGAAAGGTGCGGTGTGTGGTATTGTGACCGAAAGCGGCCTGACAGTGGCGGCGAAGAAGGTCGTGATGACAACGGGGACGTATCTGAACAGCCATGTGCTGGTCGGTGATCAAAAAACCCAGATGGGTCCGGATAACCAAAAACCATCGCTTGGTCTCAGTCCTCAACTAAAAACCCTTGGCTTTCGGTTGATGCGCCTTAAAACCGGGACACCACCGCGTGTTAAGCGAGAGACCATTGATTTTTCCAAGACACAGAAGCATCCGGGCGATTCTGTAAATCGTTTTTTCAGCCATGCTAACCATACCCCGTATGATGTAAAGAAGCAGTACGATTGTTACTTGACGTACACGAATGCCAAAACGCATGAAATCATCGATGCCAACTTACATCGCAGCGCGATGTACAGCGGCAACATCGAAGGTGTTGGGCCGCGCTATTGCCCGTCGATTGAAGACAAAGTGGTGCGTTTTCACGATAAACCTCGACACCAAATCTTTCTAGAGCCGGAGTCCGCAGAAAGCGACGACATTTACGTGCAAGGGTTCTCCACGTCAATGCCCCATGATGTGCAAGAAGCCATGATCACAAGCTTGCCAGGACTCGAGCAGGCACAGATTAGCAAGTATGGGTACGCGATTGAATACGACGCCATCGATGCCCGGCAACTTTGGCCGACTTTGGAAAGCAAGATGGTGAAAAATCTTTACATGGCTGGCCAAATTAATGGCACAAGCGGCTATGAAGAAGCTGCCGGGCAAGGCTTGGTCGCAGGGGTCAACGCGGCGTTAGCGCTTGAAGGTGAAGAGCCGCTGGTGTTAAGACGTCATGAAGCCTATATCGGCGTGTTGATAGACGATCTAGTGACCAAAGGAACACGTGAGCCGTATCGACTGCTTACATCACGTGCCGAACATCGGTTGTTGTTGCGTAACGATAACGCCGATGAACGGTTGATGGACATCGGTTATCAGGTCGGCTTGCTTCCTGGTGCGATGTATGAAGCGCACCGTCAAAAACAACGTGAAATCACACGGCTGACAGAGACGATGAAGGGGATTGATCTTTATCCGAACGAAGCCACAAATCAACGCATCGTGAGTTTAGGCACCAAACCGATTAGAAACAAGACGACGTTTTATGATTTGATGAAACGTCCCGACGTACGTGCGAAGCACGTGCAAGTGTTTATGGATGCAGTGTTCGATGAAGCCATCTTAGAGCGCGTTGAAATCACCGCGAAGTACGAAGGTTACATTCAAAAAGCAAACCAACAAGCGAAGAAGATGGCCGCCATGGATGCGATGAGTATCCCACGAGACATTGATTATGACACCATACACAACCTTGCCCATGAGGCCCGGGAGAAACTTAAACACGTTTCCCCTATCACCATCGGACAGGCTTCGCGAATCAGTGGCGTAAACCCCAGCGACATTTCTATTTTGTTAATGTATATAAAACAAAACAAAACAAAACCATCCGTTTGAAGTGAACCCTCAGGTAGACACGACTAAAAAACGTGTCTACCTTTGCTTTAGACGGAGTCTTTTCGTGTTGTACCAGTCTAACCAGTCATGGACGATTGGTTAGGTATTCTGAGAAACTTTTGATATGATGATGGAAGAAGGTTTCACGTTTCAAGAGGCGTGGAAACTTTCAATGACGGCGTTGTCCAGAGGTGTAGATTTTCTGGACATCGAAACAACGATGCCGTGGGCCGCACACATCATTTTATACTGTTGTGTGAGGTATTGTGAACCTTGATCCGAGTGGAGAATGATTCCACTCGGATCATTTGTTTTATTACTAGCGTCCTGTAAGGAGTCCATCACCAGTTTCATGTTGTTTTGGCCACTGATTTTATACGCGATGATGTCACGGGTTTCTAAATCAAGAATCGTGCTTAAGTAGGCACGTTTTTGATTGAAGATGAGGTAGGTGATGTCCGTAACCCACCCGCGTTGCTGGAAGTTTCTTTCTAATAAGTCCGGTCGGATTGATGATTTCAAACGTCGGACACTATAATTGATTTTCAATCGTTTGTAGTAATCAGGTTGTAACCCGTAATGACGCATGATGCGTAAAACCTTTTTGTGATTCATGATTAATCCGTGCTTTGCGTTCAGTCTCATCGCTATGCGCCGGTGGCCGTATCGTCTGCTTGATTATTCGAATACCGCTTTGATAAGCTGGTAGTCTTCGTGGTCAGGCACTCGCGATTTTGTGTACTTGTAATAAGTGCTTCGGGAAAACTCAAGCACTTCGCACATGACACCAATTGGATATCTTTTTCTATGGCTGTGGATGAAGGCTATTTTTTCCTCCACCGCCCTTGGTGTAGTCCATAAACTTTTTAAGATCTCATACCGCACTCGGTAATCTTCTTGTTCTAATCCGGGTGGCCTCCCCTTTTTCTTTGATTCGAGCGTTTCTGTGTCTCTGTATCGATGCTTCCATGTTTTGACTGTCCCTAATGGAATCTTATGCTTCTAACTGAGTTGTTTCTCACTAGTTTCTTGATTTAAGTCTTCGATACATGCTATTCGTTGAACGGCTGTATACCTTTTAAATACCTGCCCTTTCTTCGCAATAGAAAACACCTCCTTGTCTTATGTAAACAAGAAGGTGTTTTGCAATGGTTTTTTTATATCTGTCTACACATGGGGTTCACTTCATTAGGGGGTTTTGTTTTTGTTTTAAAGGCAGCGATAATGTGGTAAAATAACAACAAGGTGATGGCCACATGAAAAGCGATTTTTTGACGAAACTAGCGTCCGTTGATGTGTGTCTTGACGACCACACATACGGTTTGTTTGAAACGTATTATGAGGCATTGATTGCCTGGAATGAAACGATGAATTTGACGGCAATCACCAATAAAGACGACGTGTTCATGAAACACTTTTTTGACTCGTTATCGTTGGCGAAGGTGGTGTCCTTTAACAATCAAACGTTGCTCGATGTGGGGAGTGGAGCAGGGTTTCCTGGCGTGCCACTAAAACTGGTGTTTCCAAGCCTGCACTTAACCATCGTCGATGCGCAAAAAAAACGTTTGGCATTTCTTGAACACCTCGCTAAAGAACTGAACATCGATGTTTCCATTATGCATGAACGCGCTGAAACCATGCCGATCGTATCGGGGTATGATGTGGTCACGGCTCGCGCGGTTGCGCCGCTGAACATCTTGACGGAACTCTGCCTTCCTCACGTGAAGCGAGGGGGCTTGTTTATCGCCATGAAAGGCAAAGATGCTGATAAAGAACTTGAGCAAAGCCAAAATGCGATCGAGGTGTTGGGTGGGCACGTTGAAAACGTGCTGGAGTATGAGGTTATGGGTCTGCAAAGAAAACTGCTTGTGATTCGCAAAAATAACGAGACACCCAAGCCCTACCCGAGACCCTACCATCAGATTAAGAAACGGCCGTTGTAAAGGGTGGTTACATGACGATTAACCACAGCGTGTCGATGTTTAAAGCACACACCGAAGCGCACATGAAAATGCTTGAAATGGAGCAGTTAAAACGCAAGACCTTGTTTGTCAACGTGGTCTTGGGTCTTTTGATTGTGCCGATAGGCATTGCTTTATATAATTATGGGACGACGGTGGGAGCGATCCTGGCTTATGTGTTTGTGTTTGCGACCGTGTTCGCCGTGAACGGGGTTTTTCTTCAATACCCGGCAGTGTTCGGCGAGTCACGTCTACCGATGCACGTGACGATTCTCGCGGTGTATGTCGTGTTCATGAGCCTTGTGGTTGAGCTGCAGTCACCCGGTGTGTTTACCTTATTGTTTGTTGCTTATGCCATCGTCGCATTGTACCAAGAACGCACGGCCACCGTCATCAACAATGTTTTGGTTTTTTTGATTGGAATGCTAGCGATTTTGCAGTATGGTGACATGTTCAGAAACATCGGCGTAGATCGGACACAAGTCATCGACATCATGGTGTTTCTTTTTATCTTTGCGGCACTGTTGAGTTTGACCACGTCGGTACTCTTAAAGCGCAAGAAACATTATCTGTCTCAAATTGCGGCTATTAAAGAAGATGAAGTGCGGGCACTTGAAATCGTGACAGCCTTGAAAGACAAATACCGAAGAACCCCGATGAAACCCGAAGAATACTATGATCAAGTGGCGGAGTTTTCCAACGCCTTGGCTGAGAAGATAGGTATGAAAAATGTGTTTTCTGATCGCATCATACTTATGAAATACCTTGATAAACAAGCCAAAGAAGGCAGCGATGAAGCGCAAGAGACCAGAGGAGATACCGCGGCTAGACAAGCTATGAACGAAGTCAATGAAATGCTTGTCGCACCGCAGGGAAAGCTACAGCACATTATGTATAAAGCGTCTCAACTCGCTGGCAATGATACGATGATGGCAAGCGGCGAATCGCTGCGACAATTTCCTTCCCTAAAACACACTTTTGATCGAATGTACACGCGCATCATCGCTTTGTCAGCTTTTCTGGTGGTCATGTATGTTGACAAACCGTACTTAGATGGCTTGTCTGTTAAAGAAGTGGTGGGGTTGCTGCAGCAGACCGACACAAGCTATCTTATTGACAGTGATTTGTTGACGTTGTTGAAAGAAAACCGAGATGTTGTGGAACAATTGATTGAGCTAGCCTTAAAACGAGGTGATCGCTCATGAAAACCTTGATATCAAAAATTCGCAACAGCGACATGTTGTCATATGCCGACGTGTTGAAACTCAAAGTGTCATTAGTTTTGCTGTTTTTGTTTATTTTCGGAGTCCTCACCGTACCGGTGACCCTCTTTGAAGAATTTTCACTGGAGGTCCTTATTTTCTTGCCGACGGCTTTTACGACCTTGTTTCTCTTTTCGTCGGTGATGCTTGTGGTCAACAAGGTCAGAACGGCGATGCATTTTAGCATCTATACCTTCGGTGTGCTCACGGTGTATTATGCATTAGGGTCTAATCCTTTGTATGGTGTGTTTTTGATGTATGTAACCTTGACCATCATCATCTTCTACCAAGACATTTACACCTATATTGTCTACGGCGCGGCACTGACTTTGTATGGCCTTATCTATATCCATCAAAACGGAGCACAACTTGTGGCACCTGATGCCACCAGCGTGCTGACGTCGAATTTGGTGTATCAAGGCGCATTGATGGGGTTTTTTCTTATTTTCCTAATCTATTTTATCCTTTCGGAAATCATCTATGAGCAAATCAATCATGACTATAAGCAAACCCAACAGTCAATCAAGAAAATTACCCTGCACGTGATGACGTACACTAACGAGCTGAGAGAACGTGAGAATCACACGAGTTTACATAATGATGAGAACCTTCAAAAAGCCGTGCGCGATGTTTCGGTGTTCTTCGCATCTTTTTATCCAGACGAGAAGGTCGACATGGAGGAGTATGTTGATTTTTACTTTTTCTTGCATCATCAAGACTTGCAAGCAATTTACCGGGAGCATCGACAAACCGAGGTTGAAAAATATGCGAGGGAACTTGAAAAATACCTGATTAATAAGCCGAATGACTTAATGCAGATTCACATGTCGATGACAGCGAAGTTCTACCAAGGTGCCGAAGGGGCCTATCCCAACACGCGCTATGAGTTTAAGATTGATGAGAATTATCGCCGAAAAGTCAATCGCATCATCATGCTAGCGTGCTTGTATCGATACTTGAGGGTTGAGAACACGCAATATGATAGATGGAAACGATTGGAAGCCTCGTTATCTCATGATGACATCATTAACTTGATTAATTCGCAAGTTTTTCGTAGTATATTATCACACGAAGAAGTTAAGTTCTTTTTGGAGAACCACCAACTGTTTAACGAGTACCTTGGATAACAAACGCACAGACAATGTTTTAAAGGGGAGGCAGTGTCGTTAAGACACGATATGCTATGGGTAGAATTATCGCAATCAGTAATCAAAAAGGCGGGGTAGGGAAAACGACGACGAGCGTGAATTTGGCTAGTTCGCTATCGTACCTGGGGAAAAAGACGTTGCTTGTTGATTTGGATCATCAGGCAAACGCAACAACCTATGTGGGAATAAACCGAGCAAACTTGCGTTATACTATTGCAGATCTTTTTGTTAATGATGTGCTTGCAGAAGACATTATCCAGTCTGTCGAAGGGTTGGATGTGGATATTCTTCCGGCCAGATTTGAGCTGTCTAACATCGAAAACAAGTTGCTGCAACGTGAGAACAAAGAGTTTTTGTTATCCAATGCGTTGGAAAAAGTTCGTGACCGCTACGATTTCATCTTAATTGATTGTCCCCCATCGTTAGGTATCATGACGTTAAGTGGGTTATTGGCATCGGATGCCGTGTTGATTCCTGTGCAATGTGAGTTTTTAGCTCTTGATGGGCTGACGCAGCTACTGAACACCATTCGTTTGGTTCAAAACAAGCAAAAACACAACAATAAAACCTTGACAATTGAAGGGGTTTTGCTGACAATGCTCGATACGCGCAGCAACATTGGTTATGAAGTCATCGAAGAAGTGAAGAAATATTTCAAGGAAAAAGTCTTTAAGACCATTATTCCAAGAAATGTCAAGTGTTCCGTTGCGCCTAGTTATGGCATGCCGGTAACCGAATTCTCGCCTAAATCAAAAAGCTCAATTAGCTATCAAAATCTAGCCAAAGAAATGGTGATGACCGTTGAATAAGGACTCACTGGGTAGGAAAATAAGCGAACTCATTGAAGAAAATAAAGTAGTTATTAAAGAGAATGAAGAAGTGTTGGATCTTGAAATATCCAAAATCAAATCAAATCCGGAACAACCACGAGTGAACTTTGACAGCAAAGCCATGAAACAACTTGCCGATTCCATTCTTCAGCATGGTGTGATTCAGCCTGTCATCGTGAAACCTTCTAAGGATGGATATATTCTGGTTGCCGGTGAACGCCGGGTTAGAGCCTCGTCATTGGCTGGGAAAACCACTGTGCCTGCCATTGTCAGAGAATACAATGAAATCTATTTAACAGAGCTGTCAATTCTTGAAAACCTGCAACGTGAGGATCTTTCACCAATTGAAGAGGCAATAGCCTACGAGAGAGCGATTAAAAATTTGGGGCTAACACAAGCCGAGTTGGCCGAGAGAATCGGGAAAAGCCGATCATATATAACAAATGTTCTAGGGCTTTTAAATCTTCCTGTTTCTGTCATGAAAGATGTGGACGGCGGACTCATTAGCATGGGTCACGCCAAAGTACTAAGTAAATTAGAAGATACCGAGCTCATTGCTAAAATTTCCAAAAGAATCATCCAAGATGATTTAAGCGTTCGCAAAGTTGAAGAAATGATACAGCAACATAAAAACAAGCGACAACCGAGACCAAAAGTATCCGCTCTCAAAAAATACGAGGAACCATTAAAACAAAAAATAGAGAGTGTTTTTGGACCAAACATAAAATTGAGTATTACCGCCAATGACATCAGAATACGTTTCTTAAACATTCAAGAAATCATTGATAGTTTGAATAAACCCAAAAACTCATGATAGGGAGTGGTATGAGTGGTTAAAAAGTACAGCGAAGGTGATGTCGTGGTCATGAAAAAACCACACCCATGTGGAGAGAATAGATGGTCGATTACGCGTTATGGTGCTGACGTTAAACTGAGATGTGAGAAATGTTCAAGAATCATCATGCTAGAACGCCCTAAATTTCTGAAACAGGTGAAAAAAACCATTACCTGATGTGTTTCCGGAAAGGTTCCATATCACTTACGTTAAGCGAGTCGTTATGGCTTGCTTTTTAACCTCCATTGGTGTAAAATGTAGGAAGTGTGTTTTGGAGGGGTAGCGAAGTGGCTAAACGCGGCAGACTGTAAATCTGCTCCCTCAGGGTTCGGCGGTTCAAATCCGTCCCCCTCCACCATAGTGGGCTATG
>SLOP01000022.1 GCA_007132465.1 Candidatus Izemoplasma sp. | reverse complement strand
GTGGTAAACTAGCCATGTGATTCGTATCCTCCCTGAGTAGAATTTGGTCGTTCTTACCTATAGGATACGGATCACCTTTCTATTTATCAAGTCGAGGTCTCACATGTATTGTACATTAACAGCGCTTTTTTCTTTATTTCGCCGTGTTTCCTTTACATTATCGTTGAAAGGATTATAATAGAATATAGGGAGTAAAACGCCGTGATTAGGAGTGACAACATCATGATAACCCCTGAGAATCCTATGCCATTGATTGCCTTTGATTCGACCGCTGCCTTGCTGACAACCGACACGTCTTTTTGGGTCGCTTTGCTTGTCGCCGTGGCTGTGTTTTTTTTGCTTGGCATGACCTTGCTTTGGTTTAACCGAAGCAAAGCGCTGCGTTTTTATCGCAGTCTGCTTTACAACGATGCGTTGACAGAAATTAGAAACATTACGTATTTACGAGAGAACTTCAACGACATCTTAATCGCCTTTGATCAAGACGTATCGATGTACTACATCAACCTCGACAACTTCAAAAACTACAACGACCTGCTCGGGCATGCCCTTGCTAACCGGCTGCTTTATCAGGTTGCCGAACGGCTGACGAACCTTGTGAAACCATATGGAACCGTGTATCGGATGCATTCGGACCATTTTGTGTTGCTCTATCCGACGCAAAGCGACAACGATAACGCGTTTGCCGAGACCCTGATTCGAACCATCAAAATGGATTACCCTGCCGGTGTGCATACCGTCAAGCTGAGCGCGAGCATCGGGCGGTATGCTATTCAACATTCCACGCCGCGCTTTCACGATTGCCTGTTGCGCAGCGAACTCGCCTTGCAAGAAGCAAAAACCCAAGGCAAAGATCGCGTCGTCTATTACTCCAGTGCGATTAAACGTCGCAACCACGATGCGTTTGCGAAGTACCGTACGATTAAAGAAGCCCTAAAAGAAAAACGCTTCTTTCTCGAGTACCAACCGATTCTTTGCAGCGCCTCGCGCAAAATCGTCGGTGCAGAGGCCTTAATTCGTCTCCGCGATGACCGAAAAATCTACTACCCTCAGGAAATTATCGCTTACGCAGAGAAGTACCACTTGATTGAAGACATCGATCGATTTGTCATCGCTGAAGCCTTCGAGGCGTTCACGCGCTTTGAAAAAGCCGGCTCTGTGCTCGATTTCATGTCGGTGAACGTGTCCGCGACAGAAATCAAGAACCTTTCCTTTGTCGATTACGTCGTCGCCACCGCCGAAGCGTTTAATATCCCACCAGAAAAAATCACCATCGAGTTCACAGAAACCCAACATCCAGAGGACTTCACCCAAGAGGCCACCTTCATTAAAACCTTGCAAGCGCACGGCTTTAAAGTGGCCATCGATGATTTTGGCAGTGGGTATTCGTCAATGGTGCGATTGTCACAAAACCGTCTGGATCGCATTAAAATCGACCGCAGTTTCATCACTGGCATTACCGACAATCGCGCCAATCAACAAATCGTTGAGGCGATTATCAACCTGTCCAAAACGTTTGGATTGGAAGTCATCGTCGAAGGCGTCGAAACCGAAAACGATCTGAATTACCTCGCCACTAAAGACATCAAGTACATGCAAGGGTACTTTTTCTACCGCTCGCTCACTGAAAAAGTCTGCATCGGCAAAATGCTTCAATGAAGACATACGTTGAGAAATTTCAGACGTCTATAAATTGATTATTTCGCATAATTGTGGTATTATGACTTTGATTTAGTTGAAAATTCTATGAAAGAAGAGGGTGTAACAATGGAATTTTTGAAAAAACTATTCGGTAAAAAGAAGCACGAAGAAAAAAGAGAAGCGCATGTAACAGCTGAAAAAGCCACAGCCGACAAGATCAAAGAAGAAGACGCACGCGACATCACGCTTGAAGAAGTTGAAAAGGAGCTTAACGACATCAGCGTCGCCCACGCCAACGACAAGCCTGGTTCCTCGCGTCCTGAGGAACGCGCCGAAACCCAAGCTATTGCGGAGCGTACTGAAAAAGAAACCGAGCTCAAAGAAGCACAGGCAAAAGAAGCACAAGGCACCGTCTATCACATTAAGAAACACGACGACGGATGGCAAATCATTGCCGATGGCGCCGATCGCGCGCTGCGCGTGTTCGGCACACAAAAAGAGGCGATTGATCACGCGAAAGAAAAAGAACTCGAGTACTTGCTATACCGCGCCGATGGCACCTTACGCAAATAGAAAACCTACCTCGTAGGTTTTCTTTTTCGACCCGTAAATGACACATTGTCACATGGAGGATCCACATGGCAAAAAAGACCTTCGACAATTTGCCTCCTGGGAAACGGCGAGCCATCATCGACGCGCTCAGGACGGTGTTTTTAGATAAACCAATTCACAGTATTTCCGTGGCCGACGTGGTTCGTGAGGCCACCATTGCCCGAGGCAGTTTCTATCAGTATTTCGATGGCCTCGAAGACGCGTTCACGACCTTGGTAGACGAATCGCTCACGGCGTTTGAATCTGAAATCATGGCCCGTGTTCAAGGCAAGAAACTGCCTTTTTTCACGTACCTTCGAGACGCCTTTGAAAAGGATTACGCGTTTTTCCGCGACGCGCCACATCATGAGGTGGTGCGTAAATTTTTCATGCCCAACCAACTTTACACGGTTGATTATGAGGGTTATCGCCAACGCAAGGAAAGTTTTTATCGCACCTTTTTGGCCGCACTTGACACCGCCGCGCTCGATCACTTAAGCACGCGTCGTACCATGATGCTCTATTACCACCTATCACACGTGAAAATTCAGTCGATTCACAAAGCCATTAAAGGGCACGCCTCACTCACTGAGGCTAAAGAAGCATATCACTGGTTACTCGACGTCGTCGAAGCCGGGCTGAAGGAGACAAAACCTGATGAAAAACATCGTTGATTTGACACGCTATGCGCTTCCCTATAAAAAGCACATCATCCTTGCCGTCTTTGGCATGGTGATACAGGTTGCCGTGGCCTTCTTCATTCCGTACATCATGCAGTTCATCTTGCAAAACGCCTTGGAAGTGCGAAACGTCGAACTAATTGTGCTCTTAAGTGTGGTGATGTTGTTATTGGCGTTGCTAGGCATCGCCGCCGGCATCATGAACACCTACAGTTCTCAGTATATTTCTCAACATGCCGTGGCTGAACTCCGCCTCGACCTTTTTAACAAAATACAGACGTTGTCGTTTCGCAACATTGACGATTTCAAAACAAGCCGTTTGATTACCAACGCCACCAACGACATGGTTCGTGTGCAGATGTTTTTCTCGATGCTGCTCAGAATGGTTATTCGCGCCCCCATGATGATTGCGGTGGGCCTTGTTTTTGCCTTATCAACCAGCGTGCAACTCTCCCAAGTTTTCTTCATCACGATGCCGCTTTTAATTATTTCTATCCTGATTATCATGGCCTTTGCCTACCCGCGTTTTCGCCGCGTCCAACGTTCCTTGGATGACCTTAACAACACCGTGTTGGAAAACGCCAACGCCCCGCAAGTCATCAAATCCTTCGTGTCTCAACCACACGAAAGCGAGCGCTTTGAAAACACCAACGAAAACTATCGTCAAGCCAACACCAGCGCCGAGAGCCTGATGGCGTTTGCCGAGCCGGTAATCTTCTTGATTTTCAACCTCGGCGTCGCCTTGATATTGCTTTTTGGTGCCCGGTATTTCGGCGAAGGCCATCCGGCCTTTTTCACCGACACGGGCGTGGCTCGTGTGCCCCTGTTGGTTGCCTTTAACCAATACTCTCAACAAATCCTCATTGGGCTCATGATGTTTGCGATGATGATCATCTTCATCTCCCGTGCTGACGTCTCTGCGGCACGCATCAACGAAATCTTTCACGCCGAAATTGATTTGGATAACCCAGACGACGGTAAACACCTCACCTTAGCAGGTGCCATCCGTTTT
Organism: Candidatus Izemoplasma sp.; assembly: GCA_007132465.1. GTDB lineage: Bacteria > Bacillota_I > Bacilli_A > Izemoplasmatales > Izemoplasmataceae > SLQR01. The sequence continues at coordinate 21,413 of SLOP01000022.1, read as the reverse complement.
GATGACGTATCGTTTGGTTATGGGGCTAACGGGAACCAGGTGCTCAAAAACATCAACCTCACCATCAATCCCGGGGAGAAGGTTGGCATCATCGGCTCAACCGGCAGCGGGAAATCGTCTCTCGTCACCTTGATTCCACGGCTTTACGATCCCACCCGTGGCACCATCTACCTTGATGATCACAAGCTCACAAATCTCGACATCCCCCGGCTGCGCGAACAGATTGGCTTTGTGACTCAACAAGCCACCCTCTTTAGCGGATCGCTTGCGACCAACATCATGCAAGGGAACGAAGACGCGACGCTCGATGAACTCGAAACTGCCGCCAAAGATGCCCTCATCCACGACTTTGCCAGCGAAAGCGAAGCGTATTATAACCACATCGTTCGCGCCAAAGGCACCAACCTTTCAGGCGGCCAAAAACAACGCCTGTCCATCGCGCGGGCGCTCGTGCGAAAACCCACGATTCTCATTCTCGACGACGCCACCAGCGCCGTTGACCTAGCAAGCGAGCGGAAAATCTTGCGCGCCATCAACAAACTCACGTACAACCCGACGCTCTTGATGATTAGCCAAAAAGTCGCCAGTGTACGCCGCATGGATCGCATCGTCGTCTTGGATAATGAGGGCAAAATCGACGGCGTCGGCACCCATGAAACGCTAATGACTGACAGCAAAGTCTACCGTGAAATTGCCGAAAGTCAACTCGACCTCGGGGGTGAGACACATGGCTAAGTTCACCTTGATGAGCAAAGCGGAAATCAAAGCAAAAAAGGGCGCTGAACTGCTTGAAGAAGGCGCGCTTCGCAAAACCGTTGAACAAGGGCGAGGTCCCCGCCGTCGCGGCGGCCACGGACCGGCGCTGCAAAAACCGAAAAACATCCGGGAAACCGTGTCGCGCTTGCTCGCCTACATGGGCGTATACAAATGGTGGATTCTGCTGATTTCCCTGTTTGTAATCGCGGCGACCAGCGCTAACTTAGCCATTCCATACCTCTTTTCCACTGCCTTAGACGATTACTTTATGACCGGTCAATACGGTGAGGTCATCACCGTCGTCGGGCTGATTTTACTCATCGCAGCCGGGAACTCACTGATTCGCTTCATCTCACGCTTCATGATGGTCCGCATTTCGCAGCGTGTGATTAAAACCATCCGTAAAGACGCCTTCGACAAACTCATGAAAGCGCCGCTTTCCTACTATGATAAACAAGGCAGTGGCGACATTGTCAGCCGCATTTCCAATGACGTTGAACTGATTAACGCCTCCTTAGGCCAAACCGTGCTTGAAGTCATCAACAGCACGATTGTGCTCATTGGTGCGACCATCTACATGGTTGTGCTTAATTGGGTGCTTGCGCTGGTGGTGCTCGGGTTTGTGCCAATCATGATCGGGTTTACCATTTTCATCTCGAAAAAAACCCGCAAAGGCTTTAAAGAACAACAAATCCACCTAGCAAGCCTAAACGGCATCATCGAAGAAAGCATCAGCGGGTTGAAAACCGTGAAACTTTACAACCAAGAGAAAGCCTTCACTGAGGAGTTCCGCGGTGAAAACGACAAGCTCCGCGAAGCGGGCTTTGTCGCCCAAGTCTACGCCGGCATTTTATGGCCTTTCATTCATTTCATGAACAACCTGATTTTCCTCGTCGTTGTTGCCATCGGCGCCCTGCTTTTGTTTTACGCACCGGGATTCGTCACCATCGGCCAAGTAAGCGGCGTCGGCATCTACTCGCGCCAGTTCATCATGCCAATCAGCAACCTCAGCCAGCTCTTTAACACCTTGATGCAAGGCATCGCCGGGGCTGAGCGGGTGTTTGAGTTGATTGACACCGACAGCGAGTACGCGAGTGATGGCGAACGCACCACCGATGCCTTCGAAGGCGAAATCGTCTTTGACGACGTGCATTTTGGTTATGAAAAGGGCGTGCCGGTCTTGCAGAGCATCAATTTCACCGCCAAACAAGGTGAAGTCATCGCCATTGTCGGTCCCACCGGCGGTGGAAAGACAACGACCATCAACCTGATTAACCGCTTTTACGACGTCGATTATGGCGCGATTACAATCGATGGCGTCGACATCCGTGACATTGCTAAAGACGAGCTGCGCAAACGCATCGGCATCGTTTTGCAAGACACCAAGCTATTCAAAGGCACCGTCAAGGACAACATTCGTTACGGCGATTTTACCGCCGAAGACGACGCCATCATTGACGCAGCCAACAAAGCTGGCGCCCACGATTTTATCAGCAAATTACCTCAGGGTTACGACACGCTCGTGCAAGAGGGCGGCGAAAACTTCAGCCAAGGTGAACGCCAGTTGATCAGCATCGCCCGCACGACGTTATCCAACCCGAGCTTGCTCATTTTGGATGAAGCCACTTCCAGCGTAGACACACGGACCGAAGCGAAAATCCAAGCAAGCATGGAACAGCTCATGCAAGGACGCACCGCCATCGTCATCGCGCACCGCTTGCAAACCATTCGCAAGGCCGATAAAATCATCGTCATTCATCAAGGTCGCCTCATCGAACATGGCACCCATCAATCGCTGCTTAAGGCCCGAGGCTTTTACCATAACCTCTACCAATCACAGTTTGAATCATAACCTAGACCCCACGGGAAAATTCTCGTGGGGTTTTTCGGCGATTGTATTGTATAATAGAAAATACAGAGTTGGAGGGATGCCCGATGTTTAAACGCCTTTTTTACGACCGTAACGATGGATACCTCATCAAGCACAACGATCCCATCTTGCGCGCCATACCTTATATCATGCCAAAGCGCTATGACGCACAGGTGTTTTTTTCCGACACCTTGACGTTGAATCATAGCGAAAAAATCATCAAGGATTTGCGCAAAGAGAAGCACCGCATCATCTTTTTGCACGTAGTGCTTGCGGCGATGCTTCGCACGCTTGTCGATTACCCAAAAGCCAACAGGTTTGTCAAAGGGCGGCGTGTCTTTGCACGGAAGAAAATCAGCTTCAGTTTTGCGATTAAAAAATCGCTTGACCTCGAAGCATCGGAAACCGTCTTAAAACTAGATTTTGATCGCAAGGATACTTTGCTGGACGTCGTTGAAAGCGTTAACATCGCCATCGCCGGCAGCAAAGGCGACGCTGATAAAAACACCACCGATAAAGCCGCCTCATTGCTCAACATTTTACCAGGGTTTTTGTTGCGTTTTACCGTGTGGTTTGTCAACTTCCTCGACAATCACCGCTTGCTTCCTAAGTTTCTGGTTAAGGCCTCACCGTTTCACACCAGCGTCTTTGTCACCGACCTCGGCAGCATCGGCATTCAACCGGTATACCATCACATCTATGATTTTGGCACCACCAGTTTCTTTGCCGCCTTCGGCACAAAACGTCGCCATGTGGTATCGGGTGGAAAAGAAGAAGGCGTCAAGAAGGTCAAGCAGATGGACATCAAAATCGCCGTGGACGAACGCATCTGTGATGGGTATTATTTTGCTCGGGTGATTCGCCGTCTGATGCATTACATCGAAAACCCTGATAAGCTATTAACCCCGCCCGAGACCGTGCCCGTTGATAACGAAATACGCTAAATAGCGACTTTTTTCAAGGAAAAGGTTTACATTATCACGCGGCTGTGCTACACTCGAAATGGAAAACCACAAAGTGAGGTGATGACCATGATTAAGCGCCGCAACGATTTAATCGTAACCCGCGTACCATTTACGCCCCTTTTTGTCATGGATCCATCGCCGATAAACGTCTAACTGAGCCGGTTGCTTCTTTTAACCGCCATGAGCGCCTTTTATCGTGAGATGGAGGCGCTCTTTTTTATGCCATAAACGACCATCCGACCACAGGAGGAACTTGACATGAAACGACTTAGACAATTTTTGAAATGGATGAAAGGCCATCTCTATTTATATGTGGCTGCCGTCGTCATCTTGTTTGTGCTGCAATACTTCCGCACGTTGACGCCGCTGTTTATCCAACACATCGTAGACGCCATCTTTGCCGGTGATCCCGACGCCTCCTCGCTGCCTGGCTTTATTCGCTATTTCGTCGAAGGCGACACGTTGCGCCAATCACTTTTGTTGGTGGCGGCGTTTTCGATTGCGTTCACCGTCATCCGCGCCCTGCTTTTTTTCTTACACCGGGTGCTGATTGCGACCTTTGCTGAACGCGTGGCCTACGGCCTGCGCAACACCATCTACAACAAGTTGCAAAACCTATCCTTTAGCTATCACACCCAAGCTGACACCGGTGACCTCATTCAACGCTCAACCACTGACGTCGATACGTTCCGGATGTTTTTGGCGGAGATGCTCATCGAAGTCATGCGGCTTATTTTCTTAGTCTCCTTTGCCATCTACCAAATGGCGCGAATGAACGTGCCATTGACAGCGATTACGTTGGCAACCTCACCGATTGTCTTCACCTCGGCTCTGATTTACTTTAACTTTGTGAAAAAAGTGTTCAAACGCGTCGAAGAGTCCGAAGCACGGATGACCACCACTTTGCAAGAAAACGTCACCGGCATCCGCGTGGTCAAGGCCTTCGCAAACGAAAACCATGAGATTGATAAGTTTGAAGCCACCTCGAGCGATTACCGAAAAGAATCGTTTTCACTGCTTAAGTTGATGGCCGTGTTTTGGAGCGCCACCGACTTTGTCATTTTCATTCAATACGCCCTCACTGCGTCTTTCGGCGTTTACTTCACTTTAACCGGACAGATGAACCCGGGGCAGTTCATCGCCTTTTTGACCTTTGTCGGCATGATTGTCTGGCCGTTACGTCAACTGGGTCGCATCATCGGCGAGTTTGGCAAAACCACCGTCGCCTTGGACCGCATTGATGAAATTGTCACCCAAAAAGACGAACACGAAGACGACCACGGCGGCACGCCGTCCATTGAAGGTAGCGTCGAGTTTGATGATGTGACCTTTCAGTTTGACGACGACCCCAAACCGTTGCTGAAAAACGTTTCCTTTAAAGTCAACGCTGGAGATACCATCGCCATCGTCGGCAAAACCGGCAGTGGAAAATCGACGCTCATCAACCTGATGGTTCGCTTGCTTGAAAACCAAGGCGGCCGAATTTTATTCGACGGCAACGACATCAAGTCCATCAATAAAAAACACCTTCGTCAACACGTCGGCATCATCCTTCAAGAGCCGTTCTTATACTCAAAGTCAATCTACGACAACATCGGCATCATGGACAAAAACGCCGACAAGAAAAAAGTTCACAACGCCGCCAGCGTCGCGCGCATTCACGAAGACATCCTCAGTTTCGAGGCAGGCTACGACACCGTCGTCGGCGAGCGTGGCGTCACGCTTTCGGGCGGACAAAAACAACGCGTCGCCATCGCGCGAATGTTGCTCGACAACAAACCCGTGCTAATCTTTGATGACTCACTTTCTGCTGTGGACACTGAAACCGACATTCAAATTCGCCGCGCGCTCAACCATTACTGGCAAAACACGACGGTGTTCATCATCACCCACCGCATCGTCACGGCCAAGGCGGCCAACAAGATTATCGTCCTCGACCAGGGCGAGATTATCGAGGAAGGCACCCACGAATCGCTGCTTGCCAAAGACGGCTTGTACGCTGAACTATGGGATATCCAATCCTCCATTGCTTACGACTTTCAAAAGCGCGGACAAAGGAGTGAAGACACATGAGCTATTTCGAAGAAGAAACTTACACCGACACCTCCTTTGATGTCACGGTGTGGAAGAAAATATTCCGCTACATGAAACCGCTCAAAAAGCATTTTCTCATCGGCTTGATGGCAGTGGTGATGCTGGCGTTTCTTGACGTCGCTTATCCATTGCTTAACCGCTTTGCCATCGATGGCATCATCGAAGAAGACCGCATCGACCGACTGCCCATCTTCATTGGTTTATTCGGTGTTTACGTGGTGTTGATTGTGACAATGATTTACACCTTCATCATCCATGCAGGACGCATTCAGGTCGAACTCGCCTACGCCATTCGCAAAGATGCGTTCCACAAACTTCAAGAGTTACCCTTTGTCTATTACGATCGCACACCCGTCGGCTGGATCATGGCTCGAATGACAAGCGATTCGCGCAACCTAAGCGACATCTTAAGCTGGGGCTTGATTGATTTGTCGTGGGGACTTTTAATGATGGTGGGCATTACCATTGTGATGTTCGTCGTCAACGCCAAACTGGCGGCCATCACTTTGAGCGTGCTACCCTTACTGATTTACACCAGCATCTATTTCCGCAAACGCATTCTCAAAGCGTTTCGCGAAATTCGCAAACAAAACTCAAAAATCACCGGCGCTTTCAACGAAGGCATCGGTGGTGCGAAGACCACCAAGACGTTGGTGCTCGAAGAAAGCAACTACAAGGAGTTCGATCGTCTTACCTCGCGCATGAAATCACATTCCATTCGTGCCGCCGTCTTCGCCGGGCTGTATTTCCCAACCATCCTCTTCATCGCCTCAATCGCCACCGCGCTCGTCTTTTACTTCGGCGGGCTGGAAGTCACCACCAACGAACTCTTTACCGTCGGGTTGTTGTATGTGTTCGTCAGCTACGTCGGACAGTTTTTCGAACCCGTGATGATGCTGGCGACCATCCTCGCCCGCTTTCAACAGGCTCAGGCAAGCGCCGAACGCGTCTTGAGCCTCATCGAACAAGACGTCGACATCACCGACCGACCTGTGGTCATCGAACGCTACGGCACATTTGACAAACCCCTGAAAGAAAACTGGGAGCCATTGGGTGGGGATGTGACGTTTGATAACGTCACGTTCAAATACAAAAAAGGCGAAACCGTGCTGGAAAACTTCAACCTCGAGGTCACGCGTGGTCAAAGCGTCGCCTTGGTCGGACACACCGGCGCCGGAAAAAGCACCATTGTCAACCTTGTGTGCCGGTTTTATGAGCCGACCGATGGTCAAATTCTCATCGATGGGAAGCCCATGCAAGACCGCTCCATCGCCTGGTTACATGACAAGCTCGGCTACGTGTTGCAAGCTCCCCATCTGTTTAGCGGAACCATTCGTGACAACATCCGCTACGGCAAGCTTGACGCCACCGATGAGGACGTCATCGACGCCGCCAAAATGGTGGAGGCTGATGCCTTCATTCGCACGTTTGAGCACGGTTATGATACTCAAGTGGGCGAAGGTGGCGCGCGTCTGAGCGTTGGCCAAAAACAACTCATCAGCTTTGCACGTGCTTTGCTTGCCGATCCGCGTATTCTTATTCTTGATGAAGCGACAAGCTCTGTCGACACGCAAACAGAAAAAGTCATTCAACGGGCCATTGAAACCGTCATGGAGGGCCGCACCACCTTCGTCATCGCCCATCGCCTCTCAACCATTGTCAACGCTGATAAAATCCTTGTGCTCGAACACGGTAAAATTATGGAAGAGGGCACTCACGAAGCGCTCATTAAGCAGCGTGGCCTTTATTACAAGCTCTACACAAACCAGTTTCAATAATCGCCATCCCGGTCCCTCGGACCGGGATTTTTTTGCCTAGCGTTTTATGGTCATGCGTTTGCAAGGTATGATAAACTAAAGGTAAGGATGTGATGCCTTTGCGTACGCTAATTATCGGCGGTGTCGCCGCCGGCATGAGCGCGGCCAGCAAACTTAAACGCCTTCGACCTAACGACGATATCGTCGTGTTGGAAAAAGGGTGCGATGTAAGTTACGGTGCCTGCGGCATGCCTTATTACCTTTCGGGACGAATCCCCGATGAACACAAACTAATCGCCCGGACGAAACGCGAGTTTGAAGACGCCGGCATCGAGGTGCGCCTTCAGCATGAGGTGATCGATATCGACACGGAAGCGAAGCGTGTCGTTGCCCTCACCCAAGGTGAGCGCGTCGGACTGTGCTATGACCGCTTGGTTATTGCAACGGGAGCGAGCCCGATTCGTCTGCCCGTGCCCGGCCGAGAGCTTCGAGGCATTCACACACTTGGGTCGCTTGAAGACGCGCGTGGTCTACGTCGTGCACTGCAGCGCAGCGACGTACGTCACGTGGCCATCGTTGGCGGTGGGTATATTGGTATTGAAATCGCCGAAAACGTCCGCGAGATGGGCAAAGAGGTGACCATCATCGAAGCCGAAGAACGCGTACTGTCGACGTTTGCACCGTTTGTGTCCAAGGCCGTAAACGACACCCTCCTTGCCCATGGCGTCCGCGTCTATCTCCAGGAAACCGTCTCGGCTTACAAAGGGGTGGACCACGTGAAGCAGGTCATCAGCAAGCAACGATCCCTCAACGTAGACCTCGTCATCGAAGCCGTCGGCATTCGGCCAAACACCGGCTTTCTAGATGATGCCTTCGACACTGTGGAAAACGGTGCCATTATCGTCAATGAGACCATGCAAACCTCGGTCACAGACGTTTACGCAGCGGGGGATTGCGTCGCCTACCCCCATAAACTCACCGGCACCCCGGCTTTTGTGCCGCTTGGCACGCATGCCAACAAGGCCGGTCGGGTCATCGCCGAACACATTGCCGGCCTTAAAAGTCACTTTGATGGCGTCATCGGCGCCACCATGCTTAAAGCGTTTAACCTCGAAGTGGCGCGTGCCGGGCTCAACCTCGACAGCGCAAATAAAGCGAACATCACCGTGCATGAAACCCACATCAACGCGCGCGACAAGTCCGGTTACTATCCCGGTGCAAAACCCATGGACGTCGCCGTCTACACCGACCCGAAAAGCGGTCGCCTATACGGCGCTGAGATGGTGGGCGAGGCCGGGGTGGCATTGCGCATCAACACCATCGCCACGGCAATCATCGCGGGCATGAACGCCGATGCCTTTGCCCGGGCCGACCTCGCCTACGCACCACCCTTTGCCCCGGTTTACGATCCTTTGCAGGTTGCCTGCATGCAAGTTACAACCCATCCAAACAAAGGAGGAAACGATCGATGAAACAAAATGTAGGTCGCATCGACCAAGCTGTCCGTTATATCCTCGCCATCGTGCTTGTCGTCATCGCTGCCATCTTCCAAGGCACGTGGTGGTGGCTGCTTATTCCGGCGACAATTCTCGCCTTCACTGCCGCCGTGTCCTGGTGTGGAATCTACCGGCTCTTTGGCGTCAACACATGCACGATCAAAACCACTAAAGACTAGCCCCTATCCATGGGGTTTTTCTTTGCGAAAGCGCCGGAATAACTTGTAATATAAGTTATTTCATTTTTTCTGTTCGTATGCTATAATGGGTGTCGGAGGTGCCGCGATGAAAAAGAAAAGCAAAAGTCAAATTGTCTATGACCATATCGAAGAACTCGTCATCAGCGGTGAAATCAAGCCGGGCGAACGCCTTCCAAGCGAAGCGAAACTATGCGATATTTTAAACGTCAGCCGCGTGTCTGTGCGCGCCGGCATTGAAAAACTTGTCGCCATCGGCCTTGTCAGCAAAAAGAAAGGCGGCGGCACGTATGTCAACAAACCGAGCAGCGATAACTACCTTTCAGTCTTTACCCCGACGCTGCTGCATAACACGGATTACTTAGAGCTGCTTGAGATTCGCCGTGCGCTTGATTCACTTGCGGTCCAACTATGCGCCAAAAACATCACCGAGGCCGGCATTCGTAAACTGGCCGAAATTGTTGAAGACATGGAACACATCACCGACGACGGGGATTTTTTCGCCCTCGACAAAAAGTTTCATTTGCTGATCTCAAAATACTCAAAAAACCGCTTTCTTCATAATATCAACTTGATTACCTGGGATGTCATTCAAAAAACGCTGCGTCAAAACTACAACAAAGTAATGAATGCCGCCCGCATCGTCGAACATCGAAAAATTTACGATGCCATCATCCACAAAGACTCCGACTTGGCGAAAATTTTCACACTCCGTCACCTTGAAGACATCATCGACACGTTCGTCTGTGAGTATAACCAGGAAAGTCAGTACGAAGCAATTCGTCGTCAACGACGCCGCTAACAACGTGACAAAAAAGAAAGAAGAAACGCGTGACGTTTCTTCTTTTTGTGTTATAATGGTTAATGCTAACAAGCCAGCATGGCGGAATTGGTAGACGCGCTAGACTCAAAATCTGGTGGACTTACGTCCGTGTCGGTTCGACTCCGACTGCTGGTATTTTTTTATGCTTCAAGGCGATTCGATGACACGCACGAAAGCGTCCACCATCTCGCGGTCGTAGTGTGTGCCGGCGAGTCGCTTTAACTCCATGACGGCCTTTTCAGGGGTCGTTTTTTCTTTGTAGGGGCGTCCCTTGACCATCGTGTCGTATGAATCGATGATGCGAAACACTTTGGCGATTTTCGGGATGTCTTTGCCTTTGAGCCCAAAGGGATATCCCGACCCATCGATGTTTTCGTGGTGTGTCAATATCGCGTAGGAGACGGCTTTGAGCTGCGGCATTGCGGCGGCGATGCGATACCCGTATTCCGGATGTCGGTGGATCTCCTCTAACTCTTCGTCTGTCAACCGGCGTGTGAGGCTGAAAAGGTTGGGATCGATGTGAATTTTACCGATGTCATGAACCTTTATTAGCAGGTCGAGCTCTTGCTTTTCTTTATCGCTTAACGCAACCGGCTTCTCAAGTTTACGGGCGAGTTTCATCATGTCGTCAACGTGGTCGCTTGTTTCATCGCTGCGGGCGAAGAGGTTGTGCAACATCGTGCGCATGAGCAGTTTGCTGTGGGGTCCTTTGTGGTGCGTCTTATACGATAACAAGTTGTTTTCGGCTTCATAATAGGCTTGCTCATGCGTGCGGTTGTCATCTTTGAGAGCATGCCCAAACGACGCGGAGACCTGAACATCAAAAAACTCGTTGTCCACCATGTCTTGCTGAATCGTCTTCATGATGTTTTCAACTTTTTTTATGTGGTGTTCAGGTAAAATGGCAGCAAACTCATCACCGGACATGCGGTAGATGGTGGCTTCTTTAGGGAGATGCAGTTTTAATAGACTGGCAAAAAACTTAAGCAGCGCATCGCCCTTCTCATGACCATAAAGATCATTAATGAGTTTCAACCCGTTAATGTCGGCTAGAAGAAGCACATACGGTGTGTCGAGTGTTTCACGATAGATGGTGAACTGCAGGCGATTGGAAACGTTGGTCAACGCATCGGTGCGGCTCTGTTGGTCGAGCGTCGCTTCGTACTTTTTCATCTGCGTTCGATCCACCGCCATCGTGACAACGTTACGTAATCCGTGTTCGTCAGTGCCAGCATACGCCGAATACATGTCCCAAAGTTGACGTTTGCCATCTTTGGTGTACACCGCGTGGGTGCCGTCGTGCAAACTCGACGTGATGGTGTACAATTTCTCGAAGTGTTCGGTCATCGCTTTGGCACGGTCACGAAACGCCTTTTTAATCCAGGCGTTAATCGTAGGAATAGCGCTGCGCTCGAAACCGGTGCAATCTAAAAAAGTTTGGCTGACGCGAATCACGCGTTTATTTTCTGTGTGTAAAATCATTGGAATAGGGGCGGCATCAATGAGTTTGTGCAGGCGCCGTGATTCTTCTTGAATCACGCTTCGCATGGCATTTTTTTGGGCTTTCTCGTAGCCTAGTTCGTCCTCAATCTCAAGTCGTTTATCCACTTGGTGGCTCACCGTGAAATAGATGATTAACACCGAGAGGAACACAAAGATTAACCCTTTGACCGTGCTGTACAACATGAAGTCATCGAAATACACATCAACAAGCCAATCGGTGATTAAAATCCAGAGAAAGCCAAACACCGCATAGACCGAACAAACCACCAGAGCCACGTGCTTTTTCCAGTTCATTAAACCACACCCCTTTCAATTACGGCTTCATGCTTTTATTGTACCATAGGAGTGTTTTCACTCACGCGGTTTTTGGAAATTCCCCGAAAAGGCTATAAAAAACCACGCTTTCTGGTGTAAAATGAAGGGAAAGGGGGATGCCCGTGAACATACGACGCGCGCGATGGTTTTACCGGCTAAGCATGGCGATGATTGCCCTGGCATTTTTCTTGTTCGTCGCAATTATCGTGCTTTTGTTCGTGCTTTTTGCGCGCAACGCGTTCGTGTGCGGTGAGCAACTGTGTTATTTAAGCGACGATTTCACAGCACAGTACATCACGTTTGGGCTGTTGATTGCCGCCATTGGTGGTGCCCTTGGCCTTGCCGGGTACTTTCAACGGTTTTTCCTTGAGCCACGCCCACCAAAACCAGCACGCTCGACGACGAATCGCTTCAAAAGCATCGCCGCTGCGCCGAAGCATGCAGAAACACCCCCGCGGCGCATCGAGGTACCGCAGTTTGTCAGCACCGATGATGCAACCATATCCCCGGATCCGACGCTTCCATTACCCACAACAACCCCCAACCTCAAACCCGCTCGCACCGACATGCCGCGCGAAGATACGAAGAAAGAAAAATCTCACGAAGCGAAACCCGCACCATCGAAGGTGCCCACTACCCATCCCCGTAAGCACGACGCGCTCGACATGGAAACGACACGAAAACGACGCACTCAAGCTCACACCAAAGAAGACATTGCGCGGATTGTGGCAACCCGCACCGCCCTGCCCGTTGAGGTCGCACGCGCGTTCATTGACGATACGTTCTCTGTGATAAGCGATGCCTTGAGCAACCACGAGAAAGTCGCCATTCATCAGTTTGGCACGTTCACCACCTCTAAACTGAAAGCCCGCACCATCAACGTGCCAAGCAAACCCGATGAAGCATCAACCATTCCCGCCCATCATGTGGTCCGTTTCAAACACAGCCCTGCCTTTGAAGCTTATCTCAACGATGCGCATGCCACCGCGCCACCCATCGCCCCTGATGATCGCGCGGTTGTCACGGGAGTCCCGCGCGAGGCGTCGCGTGAGAAACCGGCCACTGAGCCTGAGGCACTTAGCAAACGCGACGTGTTGGCGCGTGTGACCGCGCAAACCGGCATTGAAAAACCGGCGCTCGACGCGTTTTATGAGGCTTTAACGGAAACCCTCAAAGGGGCTCTTGCCAACAACGATACGGTTCGGCTTTATGGTTTTGGTACGTTTGAAACCGTTACCCATGATGCCCGAACTGTGGTGATTCCATCGACTGGGGAAACAAAACGTATCCCCGCGGTGCGCGATGTGCGTTTTCGTCCCGGAAACGCCTTCATCGCCGGGCTTCAAGACAAGCTGAATGAATCGTAAAAAAATCGCTTGAATGTGCGATTTTTTTACACTATAATATATATTTGTTAGGGCTTTCATTTTTCGTGAAAAACCGACACGTTTTAACCCATCAGTTTTACGAAATATGCTATTATGAACATGAGCAGTAAGAAAGGAGCATACCATGAAGAAGACGGTACTGCATGACAACCACGTCAAACTCGGTGCCAAGATGGTCGAGTTTGCCGGGTATCACATGCCGATTAGCTACACGTCCATCACCGAGGAGCACATGGCCGTGCGAGACAGAGCGGGTGTGTTCGACGTTTCACACATGGGCGAAATTGTCATCATCGGTGAGAAAGCCACCGATTTCGTTGATTATGTGTTCACCAACAACGTGAGAAGCATGACCGCCAACCAAGTGTTATACGGCATGTTTTGTGAAGCGGATGGTGGCGTCGTCGACGATCTGCTGGTGTACAAAATCAATGACGAGCATTACTACCTTGTCGTTAATGCCTCCAACATCGACAAAGATCTTACCTGGCTACACAAAAACAACCGCTTTGGTGTCGACATTATCGACCAAAGCGACGCGACCAGCGAGATTGCCGTGCAAGGTCCCTTTGCCGAAAGCATGTTACAAAAAGCCACCGATTACGATCTTTCAACGCTTCGTTTCTTCACCTTTGACGACATGGTCGTCTACGATCACGACGTGATGGTGTCTCGCACAGGGTATACTGGCGAAGACGGGGTCGAGATCTATGGAAGCCACGAGGCCATCAAGGACATCTTTGAACGGTTGCTTGCCGATAACGAGCGTCTAACGCCCTGTGGCCTTGGATGCCGAGATACCTTGCGTTTTGAGGTTGCGTTGCCGCTTTATGGTAACGAACTGTCACATGACATCACCCCCATCATGGCCGGTTATGGCTTTGCCGTGTCGTTCGACAAAGGCGATTTCATCGGAAAAGACGTCCTAAAGAAGCAAAAAGATGATAAACCTTCCCGGCGTGTGGTCGGCCTCGAAATGGTCGATAAAGGCATCTTGCGCCACGGCTATGCGGTCTATTCAGGTGAACGTCAGGTCGGCCACATCACCACCGGTTACATCGCTCCAACGACGGGCGAAAGCGTGGCAATGGCGCTCGTTGACCGAGCGCATGCAAAAAAAGGCAACGAACTCGAGGTTGCAATTCGCAAACGACGTGTTAAAGTTAAAGTGAGAAATAAAAAATTCTACGATAAGAACACCAAACAATAAGTTAGGTAGGAGGAAAAGCATGAAAACACCGAAAGAACTGTATTACACCGAATCGCATGAATGGGTAAAAGTCGAAGACGGCTTTGCCTACATCGGCATCACCGATTACGCTCAAGATTCTCTGGGCGAAATCGTGTTTGTCGAACTGCCCGAAGAAAACGAGCAGGTCAATCAGTTCGAGGAGTTTGCCGCGATTGAATCCGTGAAAGCCGCATCGGACTTAAACTCACCCGTGTCGGGCGTGATTGTCGCCGTGAATGAAGAACTTGATGACAACCCCGAGTTATTGAACGAAGATCCGTATGAAAACTGGATTATCAAAGTCGAACTCGAAGATGAAACCGAACTCAACAAGCTCATGAACGCCGAAGAGTACAAAGAACACTGCGAATAGGAGGAATTCGATGCACAAGTACATGCCCCATACGCATGAAGACGTACGGGCCATGCTGGATCGGATCGGGGTCGAGAAAATCGAAGACCTCTTTTCGGAAATACCGAAAACCTTGGTCCATAAAGAACTTGACATACCCAACAGCATGTCCGAAATCGAGCTGCGCGACCACTTCGCCGCACTGGCCAAGCAAAACACGCCGCTCATCCCGTTTATGGGGGCGGGTGCGTATGATCACTACACCCCAAGCATCATTCGTCACCTCATCGAACGGCAAGAATTTTTGACCGCTTACACCCCGTACCAACCTGAAATTGCCCAAGGCACGCTGCAATACATTTTCGAATACCAAAGCATGATTTGCCAACTCACCGGCATGGATGTCTCAAACGCATCAATGTACGATGGCGCCACGGCCACCGCCGAGGCGATGTTCATGGCCACCGGCGTGCGACGCAGCGACAAGATTCTCATGAGCGCCACCGTCAACCCTAACATCCAGCGCGTCGTCAAAACCTACGCGGATTACCGTGATATCGAGGTCATCATGGTCGCCGAAGAAGACGGCCAAACAAACCTTGAGAACGTCAAGGCATTGATGGATAAAGACGTTGCTGGCCTCATCGTTCAAAACCCGAACGTCTATGGCATCACCGAGGATTTCAGCAACGTTAAAGACGCCCTTGATGAACACAAGGGACTTTTCATCATGAATCACGACCCGAGTTTGCTGGCGCACTTGAAAACACCGGCCAGTTGGGGCGTGGACATCGCCGTGGGTGAAGCGCAAACCCTCGGTGTGCCGCTGTCTTACGGTGGACCATACATCGGCTACATGGCCACGACCAAAAAACTGATGCGCAAAATGCCCGGACGCATTTGTGGGGTCACCAAAGACCAAGACGGCAAACGCGCCTTCGTCCTAACTTTGCAAGCGCGCGAACAACACATTCGTCGCGAAAAAGCCAACTCGAACATCTGCTCAAACCAAAGTTTGTTAGCACTCTTTGTGACCATCTACATGGCCACCATGGGCAAAAAAGGGTTATATGAAGCCCAACAAATGTCGATGGATAATGCCCACTACCTGCACGAAAAACTTCTTGAACTCCCGACCTTTGAGGCTGCCTTCGACAAGCCCTTCTTCAAAGAGTTCACGCTGAAGACAAGCCTTGACATCGATAGCATGAACGACGTGTTAAAAACACACGGTTTCTTAGGACCCTTTCCACAAAAACGCTTCGACGATACCAAGGCCGACCTAGTGACTTTCGCGGTCACAGAGAAACGCACCAAGGCGCAAATGGATGCCTTCGTCGATATCGTTAGGGGGCTTAACTAATGTATTACGATAAACTGATATTTGAACTATCAACCGACGGCCGTAAAGGCTATTCGCTTCCTAAAACCGACGTCAAGCGCCACGATGTCCCCGACCACCTCAAACGTCCGGATTGTCCGGGGTTACCCGAGGTAAGCGAACTTGACGTCGTGCGTCATTACACGAACGTCAGTTTCAAAAATTTCGGCATTGAAAAAGGCTTTTACCCGCTCGGCTCATGCACGATGAAATACAACCCGAAAATCAACCAAGACATGGCCAACTTGCCTGAATTCGCCTCGCTTCACCCCTACCAACCGCTTGACACCGTGCAAGGGATGCTGCACGTGTATCACGAGACCCAACGCATGCTGTCGGAAATCAGCGGCCTTGATACCTTTAGCCTCAACCCCTTCGCCGGCGCTCACGGCGAACACGTCGGGCTGATGATCATGAAAGCGTACCATCGCTCTCGCGGCGATGAAAAACGCACCAAGGTTATCGTCCCCGACTCGGCTCACGGCACCAACCCGGCCAGCGCCACCGTCACCGGCCTAGAATCGGTGGAGGTGAAATCAAACGTTGATGGCACCGTCAACTTGACTGACCTCAAAAAAGTGCTTGATGACGAATGCGCCGGCATCATGCTCACCAACCCCAACACCCTAGGTATTTTTGAAAAAGACATTTTGGAAATCGCCAAGCTCGTTCATGAAGCCGGCGGCCTGCTTTATTACGACGGCGCCAACCTGAATCCGCTGCTTGGATTCGCCAGACCCGGCGACATGGGCTTCGACATCATGCACATCAACCTTCACAAGACGTTCTCAACGCCGCACGGCGGTGGCGGCCCCGGAAGCGGACCCGTTGGCGTCACCAAAACGCTTAAACCGTTCTTGCCTAAACCGGTTGTGAAGAAAACCAACGAAGGCTACACGCTGGATGGCGAAACCGATCTTAGCATCGGTCAAGTCTCCCATTTCGTCGGCAACATTGGTGTCGCGCTCAAAGCGTACGCGTACTTGCTCACCATCGGCAAAGACAGCATCACCGACATCGCCCGCTTTAGCACCTTAAACGCCAACTACGTCAAAGAATCCCTCAAAGACGTGTATCACCTTCCGATTGAAGGTATCTGTAAACACGAGTTCGTTTTTGACGGTCTCAAAGACAAGTCCACAGGCGTCACCACCTTGGATGTAGCCAAACGCCTGCTCGATTTTGACATGCATCCACCAACGGTCTATTTCCCACTCGTTTTCAAAGAGTCGATCATGGTCGAACCGCCGGAAAACGAGTCTAAACAAACCATCGACAAGTTCATTGACGTCATGCGCATCATCGCTAACGAAGCCAAAGAAGACCCCGACAAGGTCAAGGGTGCGCCCTACACCACCGTGGTCAAGCGACTTGATGAAGCCCTGGCAGCACGTAAACCCCTCGTCAAATACAAGGATTTGCTCGACGAATGACGCACGACCTCATCATTATCGGTGCGGGCCCGGGAGGCTTAGACGCGGCGCTTTATGCCGCAAAGCACGGCCTCTCGGTTGCCCTGATCGAGCGTCACAAGGTCGGGGGTACTTGCCTGAACTACGGCTGTATCCCCACCAAGGCCTTGTACCAAAACGCTAAAACCATACGCTCGATGCACAACCTGTCAACCTTCGGCGTTCACGCGGACGCCTTTCGTTTGGATTACGACACCATCAAGGCGCGCAAAGAAACGATTGTCTCCGGGCAAATCGACGCCGTCACCATGAGCCTTAAAAAGGCCGGCATCGACCTCATTGAAGGAAGCGCCCGCCTGCAAAATGACAACACCGTGACCGTGGGCGATGCGACCTACCAAGGCAACCACGTCATCATCGCCACCGGCTCAAAGCCGAAAATGCTCTCCTTTGAGGGCGATGACCTCCCCATCATCCACACCAGCAAAACCATCCTCGACCTCGAGGTGTTCCCCAAGCGTTTGCTTGTGGTTGGCGCCGGCGTCATCGGCGTCGAACTCGCGCAAATCTTCCAAAGCTTTGATGCCGATGTCACGCTCGTCGATTTCGCAGGCGACATCTTACTCACCGAAGATAAAGACGTGCGCAAGCGTGCGCGAAACCTCTTCAAGCGCCAAGGCATCGACATCCACACCAACGCCGCACTCACACGCGTCAAACAAGAAAGCGACACCTACCTCGCCACCCTCACCACCAAAAAAGGTGACGTCAACGTGGCCGTCGACGCCGTGCTTATCGCGGTTGGCCGGGCGCCGAACGTTGGCGACCTCGACCTCGGTAACCTCGGCATTAACCACACCCCGCAAGGCATACGTGTTGACGCCAACAAACGCACCTCACGTGATGGCGTCTACGCCATTGGCGATGTGAACGGTGAGTGGATGCTTGCCCATAAGGCAACCTACGACGGCTACCGCGCCGTCAACCACATCCTCGATAAAACCGACACCATCCGTTTTGACCTCGTCCCAAGCGTCATCTTCTCAACCCCGCTCATTGCCTCGGTCGGTGTCCGCGAAGATGACTTAGAAGGCGAATACAAAACATCCAAGGCCCTTTTCAAAGCCAACGCCAAAGCCGTGGCGATGGATGACACCGACGGCTTCTTAAAACTGATTGCCGACGGTGAAGGACGCCTCATAGGCGCCCACATCATCGGAAACGGTGCTGATTTTCTCATCCACGAAATAACCGCGCTGATTCAAAAAGGCACAACCATAAGCGAAGCCCACGACATCATTCATTCGCACCCCACCGTGTCCGAAGTGGTACACGACGCCTTGCGTCAACTCGACTAAAAAATCCCGACCACGTTGGTCGGGATTTTGTCTACATGGTATGCTTAATCATCGCCCTCTTCGCGAACAGGGCCTTCGTTAAACACAAACTCTCCACCTGAACCGGCAAGTTCAAATTGGAACTGTTCGAAAATCGCTTCTAAAGAACCAAACTCATCAAACGGCCTGTCAAGAATATACCGGTATTCGGGTTCCGAATGCACGCCGGTATAATAGGTAGATCCAGGTTCTTCAATGGTTCTGTTTGTGGCTCCTATGTGCTCGCCAGTCGTGTCGTAGTTGATGATGGCGAAATTGCTTCCACTAAGCTCTCGTTCACGATTTTGAGGATGACTGAATTTTATGTTAACGTACCCTTTGGCAAGAATAAGAACATCGTAAAGTTCCATGCCGAACTGTTGTTCACCGATGTAAAGATTGCCGCTTACGAAGATAATCCCTGGACCAATCAACTTATCGATATTCTCAAGACGAAGGTCCCCGTTTATGTATAGGATATTTCCGTTCATCTTGAACTCTCCGTTGACCGAAGTGAAAATGATGTCGGCGTCGTCGTTCACAAAAATGTCGCCATCCATCTCGGCCGATGTCGACATCGCGCCGTCTCCATCGTGGATGACCGTAATCAAGTCACCCGAGTCTTCGACAAACTCACCTTCGAACGAATCGGGGTCGTCCAAAATGGATTGAATCGTGTCATCGATGGCATCATCGACCTCAATCGTTTCGGTCGGATCGCTTGTTTCGCCAAGGGCAACGTAAAGATCACGGAAAATCCGTGTGCCGTCGGTTCGTTGATAGACGAAGCGATAGACCCGGCCGTTGTTTTCCAAGTTGTCCTCCTGCACTCGCACATCATGGAGGAAATAGGTGTCTATCAAGTATTGGCGGAAATCCTCATCGGCGTAGGTCGTGTCAAACTCGAGAAATGAATTCGGTCCTATGTCGCGGAGAAAATCTTGAAATTCGTTGATCGCCTGACGCAGAAGCGTTTCACCGAGCAAATCATCAGATCGTGTCTCAACGACGGTGTTGGTGCGTTGGGCGACGTTGATGCTGTAGGATGTGGCCGTGGTAATCGAGAACGACAAAATAACGATCACAACAATCGCGATGCTCATGACGCTACCTTTTGGGTTGGATAGCACTGTGCGCATGGGGGCCACCTCCTTTGGTTCATTATACCATGGTTTTCGATAATCGGAAGCAAACGCGAATGCATCGTGCATCGCGCTCAATGCAGGTCAATCAGTAAATGAGCGTTGAGTACATCTGCCGCGGCGGGAGCGCCCCGTCGCGAAGCACATAGGATACGTGGAAGTTCAGACGCAAATAGGCGCGTGCGCAGGTTGCGCTGACCGCGTCGACACCCGGTTCACCGCTGCGTTGTGGCGCCGGGAAGGTCCCGAGGCATTGAACTTCAATCGACGAAACAGCGTCAAAAACAACATCTTGCCGATTCAAACGTCGCAGTTCGGGGTTGTCAAACGTTAGGCTATCGAAATCAAAATGCTCGTATGGGCCATAATAAAGCGCCCCAACGGTTAAATCAAGATGCATCACGTGTTGGTCAAATATCCAATCAACCTCATTGACACCCTCGATTTGCACAAAGTCGTATTCCTCAGTGAGGATAAAGACATAATGGTCGCCGCCTTCGGGGGAAACATCCAAAATAGAACGGTACCCGAGGTTGCGAAAACGGCGATTGAGCGTCTCGTTGATGCGGTGCATCTCCTCGCTCAACACGTTGCGGTAATCCAGTTCGTTACGTGTGAGTAAGGTCGTGGAAAGCAAACTCAGTAGCATGATGATTATGACGCTTCCAACGGTGATGGAAATCAGCACTTCAAAGAGCGACAAGCCCTTGTTGTTCAACAGCACACGCATCAGCTAATCACCCCGCTTCGAATCAGCAGGTCAATCTCACGTTCGCCATAACGCAGGTAGACCGTAATCCGCGAGATGTTGAAGGTGGGCACTTCAGCGACGACCTCAACATCAGCGATTTCCGCCTTGACGTCGGGCGGAATCGTGCTGTCGTCGTAAGCGAGTAACTGGTCTTTCATCGTTTGGGTCAAGTAGTAGGGGTAGACGAAGACGCGGAACTGTTCGGCATCGAAGGTAACGTTGGCTGAAATCGTCTCAAAGACCAAGTAACATATCTCACGATTCGTGGCGTAAAGCGCATCACCGGGATTCTCCAGTAAATCGCAGTTCATATCTGCATTGAACTCGACGAACCCTTGAGTCGCCATCAAATCAAGATCGCGAATGTCGCGATGGCGCATCGCGTTGAACCCGCCAATGGCCGTGACTTGCACAAGCGATGCCGCGCTTTTTTCGTTCATGCGTTTATTCACCTGGACGTTGCCGACAAGCGAAAAGAGCAAGGGTACGAGCACCCCTGTCGTAATTAAAATCACGGCAAACAGCTCAACTAATGAAAACCCGCCTTGTCGTTTGTCCACAAGCGTACCTCCGCTTACTTTTATATACTTTATTATACCACATT